>CAXMUM010000010.1:0-306 GCA_964196585.1 uncultured Opitutaceae bacterium | reverse complement strand
AGAAAGCTTCGAAGTGGTTTCATGATCATGAGACTGGGCCATTTACGAAAGAATGAAGAGGAAAGGTTTTCCGGCAAGTATGGTTTTTTTGAGATGTCTAGTGGTTGGTCGATTTACTTTTGGTTGAAAGCTTTAGAATGACCAAAAAAACAATGACATTATCATTGTTTTTAGATAATGTGGAAGTTTTCTATATATGCCAGAGCTAGCAGAAGTCGAATACACCCGAAAACGTTGGGACGTTGGTTGGGGAAAAAAAATAGAGTCGGTCTCGATTCAGTCAAATGCACGGATTTTTCGCGATTG
>CAXMUM010000009.1:0-25507 GCA_964196585.1 uncultured Opitutaceae bacterium | reverse complement strand
TGATCCGGAGGTAACGCAAGAACCAAGGGCTCTGACAATAAAGGTTCATGACTTAACCGCTCATCCTCAGAAAGAATAGAGACAATTGCCATATCTACCTCTCCTTCTATAACAGCAGTTGTAAGAACACTCCTGAAGTCTTCCAATACTTCCACCTGCAACTCCGGATACTGTGCTCGACAAGCCATCAGCACTCTGGGCAATAGATAAGGTGCTACAGTAGGAATCGAACCTATGGAAATCTTCTTCAGTCCACCCTCCTCGGCTTCTTTTAGCTCATTCTGAGTATTCTCAACCTCAAGAAGTATCCTTCTGGCTTTCTCCACAAGAAAGTCACCAGCCTCCGTCAGTTCAACGCGACGCCCCAGACGATGAAAGAGCTTTTGCCCCAGTTCATCTTCCAATTTTATGATTTGCTGACTGAGTGAAGGCTGAGCCACAAAGCATTTTTCAGCAGCTCGGGTGAACGTTCCCGTATCCACAATCGCAACAAAATACCTTAATTGATGAATTTCCATAGTCTTATCCTATGGTTAATATAGAAAATAAGTATTTTTCCTATCAAAAAATTGTGCGATAATGAGTGTAACCAAAAGAACCTCTTGGAGGTCATTAATACCATGAAAGCACAAACAAAAATAAAAATCGCAATAGGGGTCACTGTATTGGCTTTTTTAGCCAGCATCGTCTCCCTCGCTCAGGTTGGTCTACAGTATGTGAGCATGGAAGTTGTCGTGAGTTTAGCCACATTTGTGACACTCATCACTTTTGCCGTAGCAGAATACCGTTCTGGAGCCCCCAAAACCCTGATTTTGGAGGAAGCCCGCAAATTTCGCTCAACGGGGAAACATCCGCAGGGTAACGCATAACCAGACCCTATGAGCCCAAAGCTCCTTCCCTCATTTTGAAGGGAAGCCAATTTCTCTCTTAAAACTCCCTAAAGGGCCCTGTGATTTTTTTCACGGGGCCCTTTAGTTTTCCAGATATAGGGCGATTTACGGGGATAAGGTGTCGACAACTCTTACATTAAATAAATTCAGTGAATCTCCTAGTGGGGAAAGCCTCTCCCCTGATCCTCTCTTCGTCGTTGATGAAAGAGGAACCATCATCCATGCAAACGGTGCTACTGGAGAATGGTGGCAGACCAACGCTGCTTCCTTGATAGGACAATATCTCCCTGATCTCTTCTTATTTGAAATGGAGAGCCCAGACCCTGCTGACAAAGCGATTCAGTGGGACCTCCTCGTGACAGGTGCACTGAATAATCCTGTTGAGCTGAAAGCTCGCTTATCCGATCAAAGCGAGCGCAATACAGAAATCATTTTCTCTGAATCCTTTGGACTGGGAACTAAAGGCTATACGGTCCAATTAAAGGATCCTTCGAAAGCCTCTCCTATCTTGTCGAATCAGGTTCCTGCTGAAAGTACCCAAGTAAATGAAGACGAAAAACGATGGGAGCCTCTTCTCGCTTCCAGTGAAATCGGTCTGTTCGATCTCAATTTCGTTTCCGAAAAAATTTATTACTCCGTGGCCTGGAAAACCATGCTCGGCTATGCAGCTGATGAATTGGAAGACACCCACCAGACCTGGCTCGATCTTATTCATCCTGAAGACTCTGACGCCACACCCGACCACTCGGCCACTCGGGAACAAGCGGAAACAACGCCCTATTCCATCGAATTCCGCATGAAGCACAAAACACGCGGATTCATTTGGGTTCAAAGTTCCGGCATCCAAATCTTTGGAGAAACCGGTCAACTTGAGCGTGTGATAGGTGTCCACCTGGATATTCAGGAACGCAAGGAACTCGAAGAAGAGAGCCTCATATCTGAAGATCGTTTCCTAACCTTCGTCAACAAAACCTCACGTGGATTTTTCGATCTCGATCTTGAGTCTCAAACTGCTTTTTATTCACCGGTTTGGCTGAAACAATTGGGCTATGGGGCCAATGACATCAGTCACACACCAGCTGATTTCCTCGATCTCCTATCACCCGAAGAACGCTCAGGCGGATTGAGTGATCTCTTCAGCAATCCAAAGGACGTTGACTCGAATACGTTTTCAAAAAATTACAGCCTGAAACATAACGAAGACCGTTATGTGCAATTTAGCGCACAAATCATTCGTATTACTTCCCGCAACGGAGATCTGACACGCGTTATCGGACTGCAATTACCCTTTGAAGAGGAGACCGATGCCGGTCCTCATCAACAGAGCATCACGCTAGAAACCGCTCTGAATTCTTCAAGCGAAGGCGTCATCGTTACCAATTCATACGGACAAATACTCTTCATCAACTCCAAAGCTGAAAAGCTCACTGGTTGCGAACCAGGATCTGGACAAAACAGCCTCATTGATGACGTTCTGCACTGTAAATACAGGAGTAGTGGTCAACGAATCGACGGACTTGTGGAGCAAGTGCTTTCTTCGAGAGAGCCGATGAAGATGAATCGGAATTTTGTACTCGTTTCTCCTGATGGTGAAAACGAAACAGAAATTGTCCTCGCATGTGAACTCGTCAAAGACAGTAAGAGTCGCCTCTTTGGTGTTGTCATCACTTTCCGTGATCCCGAGGAGATGAATCTCACTCCGGAAGAACTCATGAAATGCAATGGGATGGAGTCACTCGGAATTCTCGCATGCGGCATTGCCCATGATTTCAATACCCTGCTCACCAGTATCCTTGGTAGTATTTCTGTAGCCAAGGATAGTCGAGACTGGGATAGACTCAATGAAAGTGAAAAAGGCTGCCTAGGCGCTAAAAGCCTCACACGCCAGCTCCTCACCTTTGCCCAATTTACGGCTGATGGGAAAAAGATACAACGTCTCAATGAAACCATCCAGGATCGTGTATCCCTTGCCTCTGCGGGATCAGGACTCCAAATCGATGTAGATGTTCCCATGGATCTTGATCCTGTCCATGTCGACGCACAGCAAATTTCACAAGTCATCCAGAATCTCATCATCAACGCCATCCAAAGCACCCCTGTAGGCGGTGCGATCGCTATTGGTGCTGAGAATATGGTTCTGCAAGAAAATGAAGTTAAACCTCTTCCGGCTGGAGAGTATATCCGCATTGCAATAGCAGATAATGGAGTCGGTATTTCTCCCGAAAACATAGCCCACGTCTTTGAACCATTCTTTACCACACGTGAAACAGGCACTGGTCTCGGACTCGCCATGGTAAAGACAATTATCGATAAGCACGAAGGACAGGTTACCATCGAATCCACTGTCGACGAAGGTTCAATCTTTACGATCTACTTGCCTAAGGCGGAACATCCAGTAGACGAAGCAGGGAACCCTACTCTCGCGATCAAATTCGGAACTGGGCGCATCCTCATCATGGATGATGAAGACAATATCTGCCAGGTAGCTTCTGGAATGTTACAGATTCTTGAATACGAATCGGACTTTGCACACAATGGAGACGAAGCACTCGCTCTCTATCGTAAATATTTCAATGTCAACAACCCTTATGATGCCGTTATTCTCGACCTCACCATTGTCGGCGGAATAGGTGGATACGAAACACTCAAGAAAATCAGGGAAATCAACCCTGATGCCAAAGTCATTGTTTCAAGTGGATACAATAGTGATTTGACCGAAAACGAATATCTGGAAAATGGATTCGATGCTATCCTATCGAAACCTTATCGCTCAGCAGATATGGGCCGAGTTATAAAAGGAGTTCTTGGGCAGTCATAGAGAATCTCTACTGCTGCATCAGAACCTCCACTCTCTTCCAAAAACGGCTTCATGAAATAAGAGTCGGTTATGGTTGCCCATAATAGGCGCTCTCTCCGTGCTTACGCAGGTAATGTTTATCCAGATGGGCCTTCGACAATGGAGCCGCATGAGGTGACAAATTAAGACCCTTCAATGCTATTTCCGCGATAACCTCCAACGCCATAGCCGCTTCGACTGCCTTCGCTCCACTCGACTCCCAGACAAATGGAGCATGTCCATGAAATAACACTGCATTCATTTGATCCGGATCCAATTCATGAAAACGTTCGATAATAACATTAGCTGTCTCCCATTCATAGTTCCGATCAATCTCCTCTGGACTAATTGGACGAGTCACGGGAACTTCACCATAGAAATAATCCGCATGGGTTGTTCCCATACATGGAATAGGCTTTCCAACTTGAGCATAGACCGTCGCATTTCGTGAATGTGTATGCACAATTGCCCGAATCGTCGAAAATGCCTGATACAGTCGCATATGTGTTGGTGTATCTGAGGACGGCCTAAGCTCTCCCCAAATCTTTGCGGCCTCCAAGTCCAGAATATTAGAATCATCTGGTTTCGCTTGAACATCCAGCACGACAATATCTTCCACCGTTAAGGCCTCATAGGGAACTCCACTGGGCTTAATCGCCATGGCCCCATTCTCCCCATCTAGAACGCTTACATTCCCGAAAGTGAGATCCACGATACCGCAGTGCGGTAGCTGCTTATTCGCTTCGAGACACTCTTCTCTTAAGGCTAAAAAATTATCACTCATCGCCAAAATATTCCTACATCAAATTATCCAGCAAAAGAGAACCCATTCGCAACATGATAATAAGCCTCTCCATAACGAAGCTCCTTTCGAATCTCTGAAACCGTCGTGCTATCATTAATGAGAATCATTTCAATGCCTGCCATAGCCGCAAAATCCTCAAGAGCTTCAGTCGTAAGAGCTTTACTGAAAATTGGATGATGAGAACCGCCTGCATAAATCCATGAAGCTGCTGAGGTCTTGAAGTTCGGTTTTGGTGTCCATACAGCTCGTGCCACCGGCAGCTTTGGTAACGCCTCATCCGCATCCACCACCTCCACCTCATTCACAACTAATCGAAATCGATTCCCCAAATCCACCATCGTCGCGTTGACAGCAGAACCAGGGCTAACATCAAAGACCAAACGGACAGGATCCTCCTTCCCACCAATTCCTAAAGGATGAATTTCAAGCTTCGGCTTCCCCGCCGCAATACTCTCACAAATCTCCAGCATATGGGCTCCCAGCACTTTATGTCCGTCTGGATGTAGATGATACGTATAGTCTTCCATGAAGGAAGTCCCTCCAACCAAACCTTCTCCCATGACCTTCATTGACCGAAGTAACGCCGCGGCCTTCCAATCTCCCTCAGCTCCAAAACCATAGCCATCTCGCATCAACCGTTGCACAGCTAAGCCGGGAAGTTGTTTCAATCCGTGCAGATCTTCAAACGTTGTTGTAAACCCAGCAGCCTCTTTATCGTTAAGGAAAGCCCGCAAACCAAGCTCTATCCTGGCCCCATCCCGCAAAGACTCATGCCTCCCGCCACCACTACGAAGTTCCGAAACGACATCGTACTCCTCCTCGTATAGCGCGCATAATTCATCGATTTCTTTGTCACTTGAGCCATTCACAAATTCGACTAGATCGCCCACACCATATCCATTGATCGAATAGCCAAAACGCGCTTCCGCCGCCACCTTATCTCCCTCCGTCACAGAAACTTCACGCATATTATCCCCCACTCGACAGATCTTCGCTCCCTGCAATGCATGCCACCCCGAAGCCGCTCGTGCCCACCACCCAAGCCGTTCTTCAACATCGATATCCTGCCAGTGCCCCACCACAACCTTTCGTTCGATACGCATCCGCGTACACATAAAGCCGAACTCTCTATCCCCATGAGCTGACTGGTGCAGATTCATATAATCCATATCAATCTCACTCCACGGGAGATCCCTGTTAAATTGTGTATGAAGATGAACAAACGGTTTCGTCAAAGAGCTTAAGCCACTTATCCACATCTTTGCCGGAGAAAAAGTATGGCACCAGATAATCAATCCAACACATTCCGAGGAGTTGTTCGCCTCGAGGCATACGGATCGGATTTCATCCGGAGTCGTTCCCACGCATCTAAATACAATCGGTAAAGGAATAGCCGACGAGTCGCTCAATGTATTGGCTATCTCCTGAGCATTTCTTCCAACCTGCTTAATCGCCTCTTCTCCATACAAGTGCTGGCTACCAGCCACAAACCAAATTTCTCTCTTTTCTGATTCCTTCATAACAAAATGGGGTTCTTTTCCTAAAAGTTTACTGAGAAACTTCCTTTTTAATTTCCAAAAGTCGCTTCATTATCTCTGCCAAATCTTCCACAGCGACACCTCCAAAAGCATCATGGACTTTCTTATACAATCGATAGAGTTCATCGTATACCACCTGCGCTTCGGAATCAGGTTGATAGACTCTTTCATCCAATCTCGTCATTGCTTTTTGCGCTGTAACAAAGTCATCATAACCTCCGTTGTCTGACCCTGCAGCAACTGCAGCGACAACAGCAGAACCTAAAGCACAGGCTTGATCACTCCCTGCAATCAGCATCTCCCGACCGGTCACATCTGCATAAATCTGCATCATCATCGGGTTTTTCCGGGCGATACCACCCGCACAAACAATTCGTCGAGTCTCCACGCCATATTCATCCATTCGCTCAAGAATAGCTCTGGCCCCAAAGGCAGTTGCCTCGATCAAAGCCCGATAAATCTCAGCCTGTGTCGTATGTAGGCTCTGCCCAAGCAAAAGGCCGGATAGAAGTGGGTCCACCAAAACGGTCCGATTTCCGTTGTTCCAATCCAAGGCCAATAGACCGCTCTCGCCTGGGTTTAACTGCGAAGCTTCCTCCGTAAGTTGCTTATGTGTATCGGAGTTCCCTTTACATATAGTATTTACAAACCAGGCAAAAATATCTCCAACAGCAGATTGACCGGCTTCAAGCCCATAGAATCCTGGCAAAATGGAGCCATTCACAATCCCACAAATACCGGGAATATCCTCAATGTCTTTCGAAGTAGAAACAACCCCACAATCGCAAGTGGACGTACCAATTACTTTTACCAATGTCCCCTCATCCACTCCTGAACCAATCGCTCCAAAATGAACATCAAACGCACCTATCGATATGGGAATACCGCTTTGAAGACCAAGAGTTGAGGCCCACGTTTCACTAAGAGTCCCCGCGATCTCACTTGCATCGTACGCTTTGTCATAAAGCCGATCCCGTAAATCGGCTAATTTAGGATCTAGCATTGAGAGAAATTCCTTGTCTGGCAGGCCATTCCAATCCTCCGCATAAAGCGCCTTATGCCCAGCTGCACAAACCCCACGCTTTACCTCCTTCGGATCACTTACCCCGGATAACACCGATGGAATCCAATCGCAAAACTCAACCCAACTATACGCTGCCTCAAAAACATCAGGATCAACATTCAGGCAATGCCATAACTTTGCCCAGAACCATTCGGATGAATACGTATTGCCGCATTTCGCAATGTATTGCGGCCGATGCTCAGCGGCTGTTTCTGTGATCTTCCCCGCTTCGCTAATACTCGTATGATCCTTCCACAGCCAACACTCGGCGGATAAATTTTCTTTCCACTCAGGCTTCGTCGCAAGCGCCACATTCATCTCGTCGACCGGTATCGGGCTAGATCCAGTCGTATCAACTCCAATTCCGATCACCTCCTCTGAAGAAAACGCACCGTCCTCATCCTTCGCCTCAACCAACGCTTCCTTCACACTCTCCTCGAGACCTAGAAGATAATCGCCTGGATGCTGTCGGGCTAAATTATGATCTTTGGAATCTAACAAGATGCCCATCTCCCCGGATGGATAGTTAAAAACAGATGTTCCAATTTCAGAACCATCTGAACAACGAACCACTATACTGCGCACAGAGTTTGTGCCGAAATCGATGCCTATTGTATATGCCATGGGATATCCGCTATTTGTTTACTTAATAGGTATGTCTCATGGCAAGTCCACTCCTACCTAAACGTTGAAAGAGGCCATTTTTCAGAATTCGAGTAACTTGGCACGATTCTCATTGTAACAACCCCATGTTTCTTTCGAAATAACGATCAGCATGAAAGACTCGAGCCTCCCTCGAAACGTATCAAAGACTGTTTTTGCCCCTTCTCCTCAAGATGGAACAATGGTCATGTCTTCCAGTTATTATACTCGCAAGGAAGGAACCACTTTATTGAGGGTTGATCAGGAAATCTATCGATCAGATTCAATCGAAAGCGTCCAGTTTTCCATCTCAAACAATAACGGAAAAACCTGGGAGCAGACAGATAAAGTCCAAACAACTGTTCCCGAAGGAACTGGAACCCGTCAATTGGCCTTCCGTAGTGGTGTCAACGATCCAAACACAGATCGATTCATTCACATCTACAATGCCGCTTACTGGCCCAACGATGACCCTCTTGATGGGATGCGGCGATGGCTTCCCCACTACAAGGTCTCCATGGACGGTGGACAAAGTTGGATAGTCGATGAACCCATTATCCAACAAGGATCAGGGTTTGATGAGAGCCACCCTATGACTGGCGTCTGGGAAGGAAAAAATTGTTGCATGCAGGGCGACTTAACCTGCGTCCCATTTCCGATGCCTTCGGGAGAAATGCTCGTTCCTGTCCAGATCTCACCTGTTGGGGAAGATGGGTTCTATCACAAACCTTCAAAAAGTTTCACTTTCACCGACGCCGCCGTTCTTATTGGGAAATGGAACTCTGCGGAGAAGATCGACTGGGAGCTCTCTGATCGCATAGCTGGAGATGCAAACGTGTCCACACGAGGCGTGATCGAGCCCACCCTCGGTCTCCTCTCAGATGACCGCCCACTCATGGTCATGCGCGGATCAAATGATGGTCAATTTGATCTCCCCTCCAGACGCTGGTTTTCCATCTCTACAGATGGGGGTAGGACCTGGCCTGAAGCAAGACCCTGGACCTTTTCTAACGGAAACTCTTTCTTTTCTCCCAGCTCTTGTTCCCAACTCCTACATCACTCTTCAGGAAAGCTTTTTTGGCTGGGAAACATCAATCCAGAAAACTCCAAAGGGAATCGTCCACGCTATCCCTTTGTGATAGGCGAAGTTGATCCTGACTCTGGATTAATGATAGAAGAAACCGTCAATCAAATTGACACAAAACAAGCTGACGACAGTGACTTGCTCACTCTGTCCAATTTCTTTGCCCGGGAGGATAGAGAGACGAACGAAATCGTTCTGCACATGTCCCGTGCCTTTGCGGACTCCGTCGGAGAGGATTACAATTGGACCGCAAATTCCGACCTCTACCGCATAACAGTTAGTTAATCGACTCTTCTCCAAATTGATCAAACCACTGCTGCCAGTAGGCGGGAGGTTTTGCCTTAACCTGAATGGTCTTGCCTGTTCCGGGATGACGAAAACGTAAACTTTCAGCATGCAAGGCTAGTGGATCCAACTCGCCACCATTCCCATACAAAGGATCCCCGACGATTGAGCGGTTTTTTTGCGCACAGTGCACGCGGATCTGATGCGTCCGTCCTGTTTTTGGTAATGCCTGTATCCAAGATAATGAGTCAGACCTCTGCACCAAATGAAATGTGGTCAAAGCTTTCTTCCCCAATTCAGGATGATTCTGCATTAAACCATCTTCACCACGTCGGATAAATGTTTCGACACGATTCCATTCAGCTGACCAATCTCCTTCAACCATCGCCCAGTAACTTTTTCGCATACGTTTCTGTAAAAACATATCGGCGATCTCTCTGTTCCACCTCCTCGTTTTCCCAATGAGCAATGTTCCTGACGTCGCTTTATCCAAACGATGGTAAAGAATGACCTCTCGTTTAAGTTGTTCGCTCAATAGGCTCTGCAAGTCATTCTCCTCTTCCCCCTCTGAGACCAAGCTAGGAGGTTTGTTGACCACGGCCAAATCATCATCTTCAAAGAGAAGCTCCAAATCACCAAATATATCTAAAAAAGACATGCGCTTAGGAACCTTCTAAAGTTCCACCAAAGACTCCTTGAAAGCAAGGATCGCTGAATCGCTTCCCCAAATGAGCAACAAGTCCCTTGCATGAAAAACCTCATCTACAGACGGTCCGATAATACGCGACTCTCCCCTTTGAATACCTGCAATCGTTATGCCAAATTTTGCCCTCAGATTCGATTCACGCAAAGAGATCCCAATCAAATTGGAAGTCGGTCCCACAATGATTTTTTCGAAAACTCGCCCCGTTGATCGAGATGGCTTTGTCTCATCACGCCGTTCACTGAAAAACTTCACAGCAGATCGAAGCTGCTCTCTTTCCCCCATCAAATGCACCTTATCATGTGGTGAAAACGGCAAATCCGGAGACAAGTTGTAATGAACGACCCCACCGCGCTCCAACGCCACAATAGTCGCTCCCGTTTTCTTTCTTAAATCGAGATCTCGTATCCTTTCACCGGACACTCTAGAATTGGCACTGACTTCGATTTCTTCCATTTCCACCTGCCAGGGATCACGCTCTGATACATCCAGAATCGCCTTTTCCATAGACTCTCGAACCATCGTGCGGTTCTGTTCACTCATCGAACTGACAACTGCATACTCCAGTCGATTGTGCATCACCAGAAGTTTGCGCCAGAACAACAAAGCAAGAATGATGCAGACAATGCAAAAGATCGCCAACGTAAGCCCCGTCGGGAAAAACCGAGCCGAAGCAGCAAGAAATGCCATCCCGAAAAACAGGATAACCACTGCCAACCAGACCCATTCCGCCATATCTCTGAAAAATCTGGTCGCAGAGCTCTGTTGTCCAAGCTTTGACGTTGCCAATTCAAGAAAAAGTGCGATGAGAACTTTTCCATTTCGGACGGCATCAATAAGAATGGGAATGCAAACTACCGCAACGATCAGCCATGCCCCTTGATGAAACCAAACTAGCCATCCGCTCAAGTGCTCAGGCAAGGTTATATCCCTTAGAAATAAGGACACCGTAATCAATATCCCATTCATCAAGAGAAACCCGATGATCAACCGCGAACATGGACGCGCCGCTATGCGCAAAAACCCCTTTGCATGAATGGCGCAACGAACCGCCTCTAACCAATTTAAATACACTTTTATCCCCTCTTGAACAAACTGAGGGCCTCTTCGTGTTACAATCTGATTGAGCCCACCTGCATAGCGATTCAAGACAGGCGTCAGAGCAATGCTCAACAACGCAACTCCTGCCGTGACTGCCTTCAATTGAGGATTCGTGACGCTTAAATTCGCTCCCAAAGCAGCAATAACAAAAGCAAATTCCCCTATCTGAGCTTTGGCCAAAGAGGCTCGGGTGGCCGTCTCCGGTTTTTGCCCTGCGAGAACCAATCCTACCCAACAAGTCAAAAACTTACCCAACACAACAAATCCCGTTAGCCCAACGATGATGCCCCAGTTTTTAAGCAAAATTGCTGGGTCAAACTGCATCCCTGCTGCCACAAAAAACATCGCACTGAAGAAATCCCTAAAAGGTGTCATCAATTTTTCGATCTCCTCACTGATAGAGCTTTTGGAGAGAATCGCTCCCGCCAAAAAACCACCCAAAGCCAGGGAAAATTCAAATTTCTCAGCCAGGATACTCACCCCCAAAATCAATCCGACTGTAAAAAGAATGAATGTTTCGCCAGTCCCGAACCGGTGTAATAAATCGATTATTTTCGGAGCAACCAGCTTTCCGACAACAAACACAACCACAAAGAAGGCGCCTATCAAGAAAGTCACCCGTCCCACAGCATCCCATGAGAAATGCCCGCTAATGGCTACCCCTGAAAGTAGAACCAAAAGGACAATGGCAAGGATGTCTTCAAGGATTAAGATTCCCACAGCATGCTCTGCGTATGGCCGTTTCAATTCCCCGCGATCCCGAATGAGCTTAATCGTCACCATCGAAGAGCTAATAGACAGAATGCCTCCTAAAAAAAGACTTTCCACAGAAGTCCATTCCAGGAAAAGACCCGCCTGGATCCCTAGAAACATCATTACCGTGGTCTGGTATAAGAGGGCCAGCAATGCAGGTCCCATCACCTTTCCCAGTTTTTCAAAATCAAACTCAAGCCCAATAAAGAACATCAAGAAGAGGACTCCCAACTCTCCAAGGGCCTTAATATTCGCAATATCGTGAATCGGAGATTCAAAGAATGAATACGGACCGAGAAAAAGCCCAACCAAAAGATAGCCCAGAATAACAGGAATCTTTAGCCTTTGAAAGAGGATCGCGACAGCAGCAGCGAACACCATCATCCATCCTAGATCCGATAATAAATGACTGTTCTCCATGCTTATCGAAAGATTAGATCACACCAAAAAAGGCAGCAAGTCATTACTCAGACAGCTTCAATCCTCTTCTAGCTCAAAAACAACTTATAAGCAGGATTATCGCTCTCCTCCTTAAAGTAGTAACCGATCTCTTTCAGTTTTTGATTCAAAGCCCTGTCATCAGCCGTCGCCTGAATCCCCATTAAAATCCTCCCGTAGGCAGCTGCATGATTTCGATAGTGAAACAATGTAATGTTCCACCGGTTGCCTATGGAAGAGAGGAAAGTCTGCAAGGCTCCTGGTTTTTCAGGGAACTGAAAACGAAAGATCCTTTCCTGAATCTTCATTCCATGACCTCCCACCATGTATCGGATATGGAGCTTGGCCATTTCATTGTCCGTCAAATCTTCCACACCATAACCGCTTTCATTTAGACGAGAAAGCAATTCCTCTCTGGACTTACGCCCTTCTTTCAACCCCACACCAACAAAAATTTGAGCCTGCTCGCGATCTCCAAAGCGATAATTGAATTCCGTGATATTGTAGTTCCCCATGGCCTCGCAGAATTTCAGAAAACTACCCGGCTCCTCAGCAATATTCACAGCCAGAAGAGCTTCTTTGTGCGCTCCCAACTCCGTCCGTTCAGAGATATGGCGCAAGCGCCCAAAACTGACATTTGCCCCACTCTCGATCACAACCAATCTTTGATCCTTAATGCCCTGGGATCGAACATACTTTTTAAGCCCCGCAAGCGCCAACGCACCCGCTGGTTCCGCAATCGACCGAGTATCTTCATATAAATCCTTCACCGCCGCACAAATTTCATCTGTGGAAACTGTTATGACTTCGTCCACGTACTTTTGCGCCAGCCGAAAAGGCTCTTTCCCTATCTGAGAGACCGCCACACCATCTGCAAAAATGCCCACATCCTTTAGGATGGTACGTTCACCGGATTCCATTGCCGCTTTCAAGCAAGCTGACTCATCCGACTCAACCCCGATTATTTTGATATCCGGCCGAACTGACTTCACATAGACAGCAATTCCTGCAATCAATCCGCCACCACCGACAGGAACAAAAATCGCATCGATCTCTTCTTTAACCTGATGCGTTATCTCCATGCCTACTGTTCCCTGCCCAACAATGACATCTGGATCATCATAAGGGTGGATAAACGTCAGCTTTTCCTTCTGCTCTAGCTCACGTGCATGCTCATGTGCTCGATCGAATGTATCTCCAAATAGAATAACCTCTCCACCATTTGCCTGTACTGATTCCACTTTTATTTCTGGTGTCGTCGTCGGCATCACAATAACTGCTCGAATGCCCATATGCTTGGCAGACATAGCAACACCCTGCGCATGATTTCCCGCCGATGCACAGACAACTCCATTCCTTTTCTCTTCCTCCGTAAGCAGTCTCATTCGATTATAAGCACCTCGTAGCTTAAACGAAAAGATAGGTTGTAAGTCCTCTCTCTTAATCAGAATCGTATTCTCGAATTTCGTGCTGAGATGACCAGCCGATTGAACGGGTGTTTCCACAGCCAAGTCATAGACTCGAGCCTTGAGGATTTTTTCAACGTATTTGGAATCCATATGTCTATAAAATGTTAAATAAAAAATCTTCCCCTCACTTATGTGCGTCCTCAGCAACCCATGCATCGTAGGAAGCATTGATGGCATCCGCATTCTCAATCCCGGCAAAGACCATAAAACGAAAACGAAACGTCTGACGGGTTCCTCTTTTCAAAGTAAACCCTCCGTTCACAACTGCTGAAGGATTTAAAAAGCCTCCATCTGAGCACCACGCAGTCGGATGACTCCGGTTACCCGGATGATCCATGATCGCCAATCCAGCATGCGCAAATGTCTTCCAGTTTTTCAGGCTCCAGTGTCCGAGATTATCGACTGGAGCGGCAATAGAAACCCATTTCGATCGAACCTGCTCACCCTCCCTTGGGACTTCCGTAGAACCTTCTGCTGTTAAACGTCGAAATTTCGCCATATCACCAACAATTCGAGCAGAAACACCTCCGTACTTATAGATATCAAATGTAATGTCCTCATCCAGTGCCCTCAGAGTCCATTCGAAGTCAAAAAGGTACGAATCTGAGATCTCCTGAGTGGGAACATGGAACCTTTGAGTTTCTTCCAGAAGAAGATTTCCCTCTGTTTTATGCCAGTCATTGATCACCTCAAAACGAACACCTAAATCATTCTCTTCCAGTTTAACCAAAGACCGATTTCGAATGGAACCACGCGTGGCTGCATCATAATATTCATCTTCACAGCACCAAAAATCGTATCCATTGACCTGATTCATTCCCACAAAAATTCCGTATTGCCAAGGATGATCATGCGGACGAAATCGAGTGAGAACTGCATCCGTTCCCGGCACATAAAGAGGATGTAAATAGGGACGAAAGTCCTTTCCTGATGAATAGGTAAAGAGAGGTCTTTTCTCATCATAAAAGACACTTATCGCATTCTCTGTTTCCTTAAGGTACAACTGGCTCATCAATTTCTCAGTGAGGATGTGGGTATTAGGAGCCGGGACAAGATCTGTTTCCATTTCAACAATTTTTAACCAATCAGAAATGAGCTCTAAGAGTCTCCCCTATTCAAGCATTCTTCATTGCCATTAAGGAACCATCTCTGAATACTCCTGTCGATTCTTCTAATCCCTACCGCTTACACTATGAAATACCGTACTCTTTTCGCTGCAGCGATTTGCGCGTCCTTTTCAGTTTGCTCATTTGCCGAGGAAATCGTCGCAACAACAACCATCCGGGACATCTCACTTTTTCGTGACGGCGCACTCGTAACTCGCCTAGGAAGCGTCACGGTTCCGGCCGGAAAGTCGACCATCCGCTTCAACGCACTTCCCCTCCACGTCGATCCGACTGCCCTGCAAGCCAACTTCGTCAATCAACCGGACGGCTTGATCAGAAATGCAAAAATCTATGTGCCGGAGAACCCAGATGAAAACAAAGAGGTCAAGGCGCTCCAAGATGCACTCGACGCCGCGAAGAAAGAGAAGGAACTCAAACTAAGAGTAAGCTCAGATGCCGCGGCTAATATCAACTTCGCGAACTCCATGCGCGCATCCTTTTCAAAAGAATTTGGCAAAATAAATGAAGGAGGGACATTGACTCTCGACCAGGCAAAGGAACTCGCCGAATTCGTCGCCCAAACACGAGAGACCGCTAACACCCAAATCGATGCCATCGAAACCGAAATCAAGGAAATCGATGAAAGAATCAAAACAATCTCTGAAGACCTGAAAGAAGCTACCGAGACGGCACGTCTGCTCGCTTCAGTCGCAGAAGTCGAAGTCGAGATGGCTGCAACCGGAGAGATTGAAATCTCCCTTCGCTACCTGGTAAATTCTGCCCGCTGGATCCCGCAATACGAACTGCGAGCAAAACCAGACGAGAAGACCTTGGGGTTTGGCTACTTCGCATCCGTCTGGCAAAAAACAGGTGAAGACTGGACCAACGTATCCCTCTCCCTTCACACCAACCAAGCCAACCGGCAAGGCAACGTGCCCATCCTCCATCCACTCGCCATTCAAAAGCGAGAAAACTACTACAACAAATTTTCCAGTCGCGCAGAGGCCACCCTGGAGAATGCAGTTGCCCCCATGGGGGCATCCGATTCCATAGGCCGAGCCCAGAAAGTTGAAGTGACCGCTTCGACCGTTTCCTTCCAAGCCGTAATACCTGGACAAATAAGCGTTCCCAGTTCGCGAGATAGCAGCGCCTTCAAAGTGCTCGAAGCCTCCCTGGAAGCGGAATTCTGGTCCGAAGCCGTTCCTAGAGTCCAACTCGACACTTATCTGAGAGCGAAGATTCGAAACACGCTGGAATTGCCCATCCTCCCGGGACAAGCGCTCGCATTCGTCGATGGGAAACTCTCCTCCAAAGTGCTACTCGATAAAATCCTGCCCGAAGAGGAAACTGAACTCTCGCTCGGCACAGACACAAACATCATCGTAAAGCGCCGCGAAGGATCCCAGAAAGACATCGACTCCGGCTTTATCGACAAAACCACGACTTTGCACCGGGAATACCAAAACAAAGTCACCAACCTGCACACGGTTGTCCACAAAATCATTATCGTTGATCAGTTCCCTATCGCCAAAAATTCGAAGATCGAGATCCGCCGTAAATCACCGGACGTAAGCGAGGTCACAATCGAAGACGAAAATAAAGACAACGGAATCTTTCAGTGGGAAGCCCTGATGGCCCCAAAGGAAAACAAGACCTTCACCACCTCGTTCGACATCATCTATCCGAGGGATTGGACTCTGGCTCCTCAACTCTAGCACTCCAACGAGCCTAGCGAACGTCTATTAACTAACATCCATACCGCTTTATATGGAAATTCTTCTCATCTGCGCTGGAATAGCCTTTCTCCTCGCTCCTCTACCCATCTGCATCTACCTGCTCGTTCAACGATCAAAGACTGTTCAGCGACTTCGAGATTTGGAAACAGCAGTTTGGGAACTCTGCCAAAAATCCGAAGAAAGTCACCAAATAGGGAAGGCGGCACCAGGCACACCCAGTCCAAAAGAGACCGAACCTTCGAAACCTACAGAAGCTGAACTAACTCCAAAGGTCCTGGCCCATCCTGAGCCAACCATCGCCGCAGCCGCCAAAAAATTCCCGGCTGACTATGGGATTGTATTCGATGAGGAAAAAACGCGGAAAGAGGCATCACCTCCTCCCCCAGTCCCGCCAATACCTCCTCTCCGACAACCACCTGCTCTTTCACGCATCACCGCCTTTCTCCGCACAATAGGCCTCTGGCCACCGGAGGAATCCTCCACCGCCGAAGCGGGCCTTATGCAATGGTGGCTCCCTCGGATCGGCGGCTTGCTCGCTACTCTTTCGATCATTTCCTTTGCGGTCTACATCTCCCAAGGGACGCCTCCTTGGGTGCGTTTTGTTGGAATGATCCTCGCCGACATCGTCGTTCTGGGAATTGGATTTTACTTCCTCAAGCGCCGCCCAAAGTTCGGAGCAACACTGATCTCCACTGGTTTGAGCATGGCCTACCTCTCTAGTATTGCCGCCTACGCAGCTTCCCCGGTTCGCGTTATCGAAAATCCTTATGTCGGCATCCTGATACAATTCGCCGTCATCGTCGGTATCTTCCTCATCAGCCACCGCCTTTCAAATCGCAACATCGCCATCATGGCGCTCGTCTACGGATTCGTCTCTTCCATTTTTTCCGCTTACGTCGGCCTCTTGGAAAGCGCCCTGATTTCCGCCCTCGCCCTCTACATCATCGGCATCTTCTTCAGCCGAAAATATAACTGGCTACCCATTCTTTCGATTTCGACCATAGGCGCCTACCTACCCGTTCTTTCATTCTGCGTTCTTAAATCGATCCACTCCACCACCCTTACGCTCCCCGACACCTGGAGTGTCATCGCCTATCTACTGATCAGCGTCTCCCTCCTTCCCCTCTGCGAACTTCGGTGGAATCTAGCGAAATCTCTCAACGCCTTTAAGAGTCTCCATGCTCTAAACACGACGGCTTGCCTGGGAGTGGGTTATCTCTACATGAGGTTTTTCACCAATGACCTCGTGACCTTTTACGGAATCGCCACGATCGTATTTGCAGGATGGGCGATTATTTTGGGAACACGTGGCCTCAACGGTTACCTTTTCCAACTCCTCTTTCTCAAAGGATCCGCCCTCGCTGCTCTCTGGCTGGTGAATCATTTCGAAGGAGATATTCGCTGGTTCGCCCTGATCGTCGAAGCCGTGCTCATCTGCTGGATAGCTGCTCGGTCAAAGTCCCTCCTACAGGAAATCGCCAGCCTTGCCCTATGGATCATTTCGCTCGGATACGCTCTCTATAGCATCGGATACGATAAACTCCAAGTCGGCGAATTCTCATGGTATCTCTACCTGATTCATCCTATCATAGCAGCGGCCTTACTCTCGTATCTGAAGAGAACTCGTGATCAAGACGGACGCCCAAGCCATTTCTATTTCGCCGCTGCCCTGCTCAATGGACTCGCGGGAATTCGCTTCATCACATTGAGTGATGTCTCCTTCGACCTGCTGCCGATGGTAATGGGAGCTTACGGCGCCATTCTCTGCTCGATCGGCCTCATTCCTCGACTCTCACGTGCCGTCCCAGCCCTTTCGGGAGCACTCCTCATCCTGACCGCTAATCTCCGTTTCTGGCTGTATCCATATAGCGAACTAAGCTTTGTCCTCAGCGCTGCTCTCTCGATCGGCTCAGCCTTCGCCATCGCTCGACTTTACCGGACTCAAGCGAGAACCTTTTTCCTGCCTGCAGAGCTGCTCTTTCACCTCGCCTGGGTGGTCACAGTCTACGCCTATCTCGCAAACACCTTTCAAGAACAGAGCTGGTTCGTCTATCTACCGGCCGCATTTTCCATCCTCCTGCTCGTCACTCCTAGCGGGATTTTCAAAACACTGCGGGATGCTTCCCTAGTGCCACTGATTCTCTTCACCTTTTTTGAGTTTTCGCCCAAAATGGGCTCTTGGGGTGGATTCATCGCAGTCCTGGCATACCTAGCAGTCTTGTTCATCCCCAACCTGAAACCCCATCTCATTCGAGATTTTCGATTGCTCAGGAGATGGAGTGTTTGGCGACCATTGATCCATTTATTCACCGCCATCATTCTCGCTCGAATCGCCTTCGAATTCGAATCATGGCTCGGACGTGTATTGATCCTGCTACTACTGGCGATCTCGTTTCATCTGCTCTGGAGGATCCATAAGCGTTATATCGCTCTCTTCCTCAGCATCGGTTTCCTCGGGCTCGGATTTGCTTCGATTGTCAGCATCTGGGATTCGTCTTTGGACAACTACCTCCAAACCCTCCCATGGGCCAGAGAGGTTCTCATCGGAGGGCTACTGGCTACGATTGTGGCTCTGGGATTGGGGATCGATCATGCAAAATCTGGTCATCGAAAACTCTCCCCTCGAACACGCCAGATCCTGATCTACCTGGCGGCTTTACTCAGTTTCGCAACCGTCGCAGTGACCCTTTCCTCGGACCTGCTCTGGAAGGATTCCTCATTCACCCCGTTAATGGCTCTGACCAGCCTCGTCCTCGTAGGGATCGGAATCGGAGCAAAGATAAAACCCTACCGCATCGTTGGTTTGGTCGGATTCGCCTTACCTCTGACAAAACTCTTTGTCCATGATATCCGCGATACACTCGTCCGAATTGTCGCTTTCGCAATCCTCTCCGTCCTGTCTTTCTTGATCGGATATCTCTATCACCGTTTTCAATCGAGAATCGAGTGACGCACCTTCAAAACGAAGTGATTGACGATTTCTGCTAAAAAAAGGTATCTTTCAGCTAAAGACAAAGAATCTCTTTTCCACTAAATTTACTCCATGGAAACCAAGACCCCATCTTCAGACATCGCCTCATTCTATCAAGATAACGGCTTCTATGTAGCCAAGAATCTTTTTTCGGAAGAAGAATGCCTCGACCTCAAAGCAGAAGCAAAGAAGGTAATGGACGAAAATGCTAACCCCGACTCAACTGTTTACGTAGGAGCTTCTGTAGCTAGCAAAACATTTTTACAGCTAACCTCTCATCCCAAAATTGTATCCATACTGGAGCATCTCATGCCAGAAGGCATCATGTTTCTCAGTGATAAAGTGGTTTTCAAGAATGCCAAAAAACGATTCCCCACACCTTGGCACATCGATGCCTTTTACTGGAGAGACGCTCGGCCCAAATTGTCTGTCTGGATCAGCCTCGACGAAGTAAAAGCGGAAAACGGTGCCCTAAAAGTGCTTCCCGGAAGCCATCTTCAGGAATGGGAAGCCATTCGGGCAGATAAGAGCACGAACCATGGCGACTTCTTCAATGTGATACCCGAGGGACAATTAGATTCAAAAGGGGAACAAATCTGCGAAATCCCCGTGGGGTCCGCTGTTTTTTTCTCTGATAGACTGCCTCATGCCTCTTGCCCAAACGATTCCGCCGGAGATCGCTACAGCATCATCCAAACGTATCAGGCTCCAGCCGAAGACGAGCCCTTTGATCTTAATTTTGAGGCACGTTACGTCATTCAAAAACCTTAGAGGACGTCTAAGGTTTTCGTGAGAATGAAGTAACAGTATTCTTATGAATAACGCGCTATCCTGTATCCTGTCTCAAACTCAGTTCCATCGTAACCTTGCGAGTCGGAAGGAAGGTCTTCGAGTTTTACTTCGATATCTCCATTGAGCCAAGAGGTGCGCGCGGCCAAAGCAGCCAGTTCTACCTCTGCAATATCCGCCAACTGCATTGGAGGCTCTTCCACCTCACCAGCAAAGTAAGGCAACACCTTCTGCAAAAGGTTTCGGTAGAGAAGACTCGTATCGGTAATGAATTGTGTCACCGCTTTCTCCGTTACGACAGTTGCATATCCCGGCAACCAAGCTTCCTGATTACCAATAGACAGAAATCCGGTTCGACCATCTTTCCATTTCAACTGAAGTTGGCGTTGGACCCCTTCACCTAAATGCCGAACGCTCTGAAGACCTGGACCAAGAATGGAATAGAGAAGAGAATAGGCGTGACTCCCGTAGTTGAACTCATCGACTGCACATCCTGCAAAAACAGTATGCGGAGTTCCTCTCTCTTCGAAGGGTTGGCTCAGATAATCCTCCGACTCCTTGCAATAGAGAAATGAAGATCCACCCGTTAGCCGAGCGCCTTTTTTTTCATACTCCAGCAAATCCATCAGATCCTTCTTGTTTCCCGCCATTGGCTTATCAATGAAGACTGCCTTGCCACCCTCCAAGAAAGGGCGGGCACGCTCCAGGTGAACATCCCAATTGCATGAATGAACGATGGCCGCGTCCACTTCCTCAACCATCTCATCGGTTGAGGTAAAGACCTTCGCTACTTCCATATCCTTTGCAAAAGTCTCCGCATAACCCGCGGGGTGAACCCCTCCGTGGTCAATCAGTCCAACGACTTCATGACCCAATTCCCGAATGAGAGGAATCCAGTTCTGAGGGTGACTTGTATCGAGATCAACTACTCCTATTTTCATGATGTGAATTGTTGAACCTCTCCTGAACGGATCGCTTTATCTGCCGCCAGAACAATACGAGTGGCCTGTATGCCATCGTCTACTATCAACTCGGGCTGCCTGCCCTCAGACAACGCCTTCACAAAGGCCTCATTTTCCAGTTGAAAACCTTCTTCATCTTCACGGACCTCCGTCCATGTCTTCTCTCCATCAAAGAAAGTTGCCGTCTTTAAGCGGTCGTAAAGTTGAACCGACTTTCCATCTGCACCATACAGCTGAAAGAAAAATTTACTGGTAAAAGGAGGACAGGACGAATCTCCCTGGACCCAGCTACCAACACATCCTGATTTGAACTTTATGGACGCGACACATTGGTCAATACACTCATGCCCGGGGTGGGTCATCATACCGCCCGCAGCCCAAATCGACTCAGGTTCAGAACCTGAAAGATAACGGATAATATCCGTCGTATGGCATCCCTGGCTATGAACATTCGCACCACCTAAGATTGGGTCCTGCGCCCACTTGTCATCCCCCCAACGGTTGTCCATCATTTGACCGACAATAATGCTCGGATTCGGAATGAATTCACGAGCTTTCTGGATAAGTGGGTAGTACCGCATCTTAAAGGCAGGCATCAGAACGACCCCCGTCTTTTCGACCGTCGCCGCGACCTCCTCACATGCCTCGATATTCAATGCCAGGGGTTTTTCGATAAAAATATGCTTCCCTGCATTGGCGGCTTCAATAGCCAGTGGCGCATGCGAGTCATGTAGCGTGCAGATGTAAACTGCATCTATCTCCGGATCGTCAAAAACCTTACGGACATCTGTGGTCGCGTAGCTCCCGCCAAAATCTGCCAAAGCCTTATCAGCTGCAGCCTGATTAATATCGGCATACGCCGTAAAAGCAGCTCCCTCAATCTTGGAAACGCATTCCGCGTGGACACGACCGAGACTGCCGCAACCGATGAGAGCCAGTTTAAGTTCTTTATTGTTTTGAGCCATAATTTCTAAGAAAGAATTTCCAGTAATACATTTTTCCGTTGGGGATTATTTCTAGTATCAATGGAAAACCAACCAAACAGAAATGCTTCTATCTTGTCTATCGGAAATGCTCTCTTGCCCAAAAGAATTCCTTCCCTTTCCATACAAACACCTAACGACCCCCCATTACCTGATTTTTTGAAAAAGCTCTTCTTTGTTTTCCTTCTGCTCCTCTTCGCAGCGAGTCTCTTCACCTACCTCAAATTGCCTGGGACTGGCCGAGAGGTTCCTCGTTTGCGCTGGGTGGTGAAGGAAAGTGAGATGAAAAAGGAACAGTTGGCGCTGTTCCAGGAATGGCTGGAAGAAAACGGTTATCCAGAAATTGAAATCACTCTGGATACTGCCAACCCAAACAAAGATAGAAATATCGTTCAGGGGGTTTCGGGAGTGGCTGGAGATATCCTGGACTGTTACGAAGAACAGATCCCTCTTTATCAATCTGTTGGGATACTCAGTGATATCTCCGAGGTAGCTGCGGAAATGGGGTTTGCTGCCTCGAAAACGTACCCATCCGTGAGCGGATCTATGATGGTTGATGGTCGACAATATGCCTTTCCCCGTAATGCAGGCGTCCTTTTTAACTGGGTGAATTTGGAGGCATTTGAAAAAGCCGGCCTTCCACCTCCTCCCGACATCTGGACTTTTGAAGAATTCGAAGAAATAGGTAGGGCCTTTGTCGAAAACTCCAACCCCCCAGGCCAAAGACAGGCCACTTATTTTTGCAAACCTCCATCGTTTAAAGTACGATTGACCTACTTAAGATCCAGGGGAGGAGATACGTACAATGAGACGATGACAAAATCTACTCTGGATAGCTCTCTCTTTGAAGAAATCTATGAACTGACTCATCGCTGGACCTATGCATTAAAGATCTTCCCCTCAGCCGACGAAGTCAAAAACCTCTCTTCGGCAACAGCCTCCGGAAATTCAGCGATGAACCGCTTCGCAGAAGGAAAATACGGCCTCTATAATGGAGCCCGTTGGGCCATCATGTTTTTCCGTGAATTAGGCCTCAGCAATCTTGCTGTCAGCGAATACCCACATGGAGGATTTCGCAATACAATCATCTACTATGGCGCCTGTGCCATCTATGAGGGATCCAGCCAAAAAGAAGTCGTTCCTTACTTTCTCAAGTTCTTAACCAGTGAACGATTCAACCTTCATGTCGCTGCGAGTGGTGATAGCTTACCCCCTATCCCCAAATACATGGACACGGAAGAATTTTTGCGCCCCCAAGAATTTCCCAACGAGTGGGGATTGCATAGTCGCATTCGGGATATCGCAAATGATACATCATTGCCCATCTCCTCCTCCCCCTACATCTTGTGGAGTTACATCCACCGGATCGAGAAAAAGGCTTACGATAAATTTTCCTTGAATCGCAGCTCCGCTCGAGAGGCCCTTCAAACTCTTGCCGATACGATCAACAATGAGATGCGACGGAGAGTAAACGAAGACCCCGCACTTGCCAAAAGATACGAACAGGGACTTGCAGATCAGGCAGAGATTGATCAACTCCGGGCCAGTGGCGAATTGGTTCCCCTCCATCTGATAACCAATCCCTTTTATCGACGCTACTACGTGGAAAAAGGATGGTCTCTTCCAGAAGGCTCCAATACCGTCGCCTCTGTGGAATAAGGGCCTATTAGAATCAGTGTTCATTTAAAACGTAACCGTAGTTTAGAAAATGAGTGAAAAAGAGAATAAGCGAAAAACGAGAATTGGTTTTATCGGCGTCGGAGGGATGGGACAGTCAGCCCATTTACGAAGCTATGTCACTATTCCGGAATGCGAGGTCGTTGCCGTTGCCGATTTGAAGTTTGAGCAAGCGCAGCAGGTTGCCACTCGATACGGAATTCCCAATGCTTATCCAAGCCACGAGGAACTTCTGAAAAATGAGGAAGTAGATGCCCTGGTAGTCAGCCAAACATTCTGGTATCACGGATCTATCCTGCCTAAAGTTCTACAGTCCGGGCTTCCCATTTTTATTGAAAAGCCACTGGCCAGTTCCATCCCTGTAGGAGAAAAGATTATCGCAGAAATGGAAAAGGCCAACACCTGGATTATGGTGGGAAATCACAAACGCTCTGAGATGGCTGTAACCTACGGGAAAAAGTTGATCGAGGATTATCAGAAAAAGGGTACCCTGGGCGCCCTGAAATATGTGCGGATGGAAATGCCGCCGGGAGACTGGAGAGTAAATGGTTTTCGAGAACATATTCGAGTCGATGATTCCACCGTAAGCGGGTTGGTTGAGGATGCTCCCGATCCAGATTTTTCCGCAGAAGAAAATAAAAAATATATTCATCTGGTGAATTTTTACATTCATCAGATTAATCTCATCCGATACTTTTTGGGAGAATCCTATCGAGTCACCTATGCCGATCCATCGGGAGTGCTCTTAATTGGAGAAAGCAAAAGCGGAGTCCCTTGTAGCCTGGAAATGGATACCTACCGGAGCACAATCGCCTGGAACGAAAAGGCTTTTATCTCCTTTGAGAAAGGCTTTATAGAAATGGGATTACCCGCACCCCTGGCGAAGAACCGACCGGGATGGATCCGTTATTTCGAAGATCCTGACGACAGCGAGACCGCCCCCATGGTAATGACACCTGATCTTCCCTGGGAAGACGCCATGCGGCAACAAGCCCTTCAATTTATTCGAGCAGTTCGTGGAGAGATAGAACCTCCCTGCTCTGCTTATGAAGCACTCGAAGACCTTAAAAATGCAAAAGAATATCTAAACTTACTTCTAAAGAAATGATCACAAAATTTCGAAAAGTTAAAATCTCTGATGAGCGATACGAATCCGCCAATTTCTTTGATGTGGATGGGGATGGGATACTGGACATTGTCTCTGGAGGGTTCTGGTACAAGGGCCCGCATTTTACCCAAAGCTTCAAGATAGGAGATATCGCAGAGCACGGCGAATACTACGATGATTTCTCCACCATCCCTCTCGATATCAACGGCAATGGGCGTCTCGATTTCATAACGGGCGGCTGGTGGGGTGGCTCACTCCGTTGGAGAGAGAATCCTGAAGATCCGACCAAGGAATGGAAGGAGCATCTCATTGGGGAAATGAAGAACGTCGAAACAACCCGTGCATGGGATGTCGATGGAGATGGTCAGCTGGAAATTGTGCCCAACGTGCCAAGTGGACCGCTTGAGATTTTTAAGCTCAAAACAGACAAAAATAATAAGGGCACTGGCGAATTTGACCGTATCCAGATTTATGAGGGACCCCAAGGACATGGTTTGGGATTCGGAGATGTCACCGGAAATGGTAGAGGTGACTTCATCCTTAAACATGGATGGCTAGAGGCCCCGGA
>CAXMUM010000008.1:25427-25702 GCA_964196585.1 uncultured Opitutaceae bacterium | reverse complement strand
CCCAAAACGGCTTTTTCACCTCTATTATCTAGCTAAAAGTTGATGGTTAGAATTAAATTAGAGAGTTGCCACCTCGCCCTTTTTCCTTATCTGCTCTGGTTTTACATAGTATTACTGACACAGTATTTACCTTAATCTCAACAAAAGCACCCTTGGATTTAAAAGAGATAAAACAAATCATCGATTTGATGAAGCGATCCGACCTCTCGGAGTTTGCAGTCGAAGAAGAAGGCTTTAAACTGCAAATCAAGCGAGGATCCGGCGAACCGCAAATC
>CAXMUM010000008.1:0-25417 GCA_964196585.1 uncultured Opitutaceae bacterium | reverse complement strand
TCATCCAGTAACTGCCGCTGCTCCAGAGCCGGCCACTGAAGAAAAAGGTATCAGTTATATCACCTCCCCGATGGTAGGAACCTTTTATAGGGCATCTTCGCCCGAAACCCCTCCACTTGCAGATGTCAATCACCCCGTTCAAGGTGACACTGTCGTCTGTATAATAGAGGCAATGAAGATCATGAACGAAATCCAAGCCGAGATGAATGGCACAGTATTGGAGGCATTGGTTGAAAACGGACAACCTGTTGAATACGGGCAACGCCTCTTTAAAGTAAAAACAAACTAATACGCTTTCGCACAATATGTGGATAATGCAGGGGCATTCATTTTTAGTTTCAACTTGGCCATACCCTCCCACAGAATCCAGCCAACAGCGAACAAAAGCAGGGCTTAACACTCTTTAAGTATCGTAATGCAGAAAATTCTCATCGCCAATCGAGGTGAAATTGCTCTCCGAATAGTTCGGGCATGTCATGAGCTCGGGATAAAAACATTAGCTGTTTATTCCGAGGCCGACATCGAATCTCTCCATGTCCAACTTGCCGACGAAGCAATCTGCATCGGACCTGCAAGGAGTGACGAAAGTTACTTAAAAGCCGATCGAATCATCAGTGCAGCAGAAATAGCCGACGTTGACGCGATTCACCCTGGATACGGTTTTCTGGCAGAAAACGCTGATTTCGCTGAGCAATGTGCCTCCAGTAATATAAAATTCATCGGGCCATCTGCATCCGTTATCCGCCAGATGGGCGACAAGGCTATAGCAAAGACAACCGTTCAAAAAGTCGGAGTTCCCATTGTTCCCGGGAGCGACGGTCCCGTTTCGACCGAAGCTGAAGCTCTCAAAACAGCCAAGAAGGTTGGCTACCCTGTTATCATCAAGGCAGTTGCCGGAGGAGGAGGCAGGGGAATGCGTATTGCTCACAACGATGTCTCGTTTGCAAAAGAGTTCCACATAGCACGCCATGAAGCTGAGAAAGCCTTTGGAAATGGATCCGTTTATGTGGAGCACTACATACAGAACCCAAGACATATTGAATTTCAGATTCTAGCAGACAGTCATGGCAAAGTCCTCCATCTAGGAGAACGAGACTGTTCTATACAGAGACGTCACCAAAAATTGATTGAAGAGGCACCCTCGCCTTTTGTGAATCCGGATTTACGAAAGAAAATGGGGAGAGCGGCCATCAAAGCAGCAGAAGCTGCCGGATATGAGAATGCAGGAACGGTCGAATTCCTGGTCGATGAAAAGGGAGATTTCTTTTTCATCGAGATGAATACCCGAATTCAAGTAGAGCATCCAGTGACGGAAGAAGTCACGGATATCGACCTCATCAAGCGACAAATTGAGATCGCCTCAGGGGAGCACCTTAAGCTCGAACAGAAAAACATCCGATTCAATCGACACGCGATTGAATGCCGGATCAATGCCGAAGATCCTTCCAGGAATTTTGCGCCGTCCCCGGGCACGATCGATCTTTATTATGCCCCGGGAGGACATGGAGTCAGGGTTGACTCCCATGTGTACGGCGGCTACACTATCCCTCCTTATTATGATAGTATGATTGGTAAATTGATTGCATATGGCTCCGAACGAAAAATTGCTCTGAATCGGATGAATCGTGCTCTCAATGAATATATCATCAGAGGCGTCAAGACGACTATACCATTTCATCGTGCCATCCTACGGGATCCCTCCTTCAGGGAAGGCAAATTTACCACCGCATATGTTCAAGAATTTATGAGTCGATCTTCCTCCGATCTATTCTAGCACAAATCTAAAAACTTAACCCATTCTCACCATGCAAACCGACGATCCTTCTTCTGCCAACACTGAGACTTCGCACAACACAGACGAGATAAAGGTCAAATATTCCGTAGTCGCCAGTATCGTGCGCTTAGCATCACTGGACATTAAAGGAGTTTATTCCGTCGGCGGAGGTTTTGTAGATGACATTGCGGGAGCAATATTTTCAAAAAAGGCCGAATCAGATCGAGGCGTGAAAGTTAGCGAAGATGAAGCCGGTAACTACGTCCTTGAAATTCGAGTTTTTATGGATTTCGGCATAGAGCTGGCTAAAACAGCCCAGGAAGTTCAAATGGCTGTCCGCGAACAAGTGACGAACATGACGGGGAATGGTGTCTCAAAAATTGATGTCATTATCGAAGGTGTAAAAAGAAGAGGAGAAGCTTCTGAGGCCAATGAAGCTGACTGGACGGATACTCACCCAACCGATTAGGCCTTTCCAATAAATAAGCTCTATCCCTTTGGGTGCTACGGTATGATCAAGATCAAACATGGATGATACTTTCGTAAGCTCTCCTTATTTCCCTTATGTGATCTGTGGATTAACCTCCCTCATCTTTCTTCTCATACTGTTGAGAATATTCTGGAAACTCACTCGACAGTTTACGGCATTCAATGATGAAAATGGCTCTGTTACAGTCTCTCAAAGAGCCATTCGACAGATGGTTCAACAATGTTGCGAGCAATTAGGAGATGTAGGGAGAGCACATGCAGTCATTAGCATCCACCGCAATCGGCTAAAGATAAAGGTAAAGCTTCGCGTGAAAAAAAATACGAACCTTAAAGGAATTTCCGGATTTTTGAAGGAACAGATAACGCAAGTTCTCGCAGAGAGCTTCGGCATTGAAGAAATAAGCGAATTGGACGTGGCCGTTATCGGCGTACTCCCAGAAGAAGCTACTTCGTCTGAAGAAGAGTAACGATCAGTTACCTCCCTAATCCTCAAAGAATTCCGGCAAATGGTCGCGGGCCATTGGCCTTAAGTGAAGAGCTTCTTCCATTGAGACACTTCGATATGGCCAACGTAGGCGAGTTGTCATAGAAGGTAACCACCCACCCACGACAGCCCAGAGCTTGTCCAAAGCCTGATTCGAATATCCCGCTTTTCCAAAAGCACTGATGTATTGTTCCCGAAAGACATCGATACGTTTCTCCAACTGAATGGCTTCATCAATATCTGTAAGCATCAGCTCATACCATTTCTGGGCCGCTCCAGGATTGAGACAGGCAATGTTGGAGTAAGCACCTCGAGCTCCTTTTGGCATTTCACTGGCTAGAGTATGTCCCGGTATGAAAATAGAAACATCTGGAGCCAATTGCTTCATCTCCTCATAAAACGACTTATCGACCGGACCAATCTTGATTCCCCTAAAAGTTGGAACTGCTTCTTTTAGTCGGGCAAATTCACTCGCGGTCTGTTTCACTTTGGCATGAGGCGGTGTGTAAATGACTAAACTGACATCTCCTGCAATCTCAGCCATCTCTTTTAAGAAATCCTCCCTCTCATCCATAGTGGGCGGGAACCAATCAGGCATAATCAATTGGACGCCCCCCGGCTTAAAGTGAATCGCACGTTTTAGCCTTTCCCTAGAAAGATACGGACTCATATGACTCACCCCAATCTGGAAATTTGTACCAGAAGCAGTGCATTTGTCTGCCAATATCTCATTAATCCGATCAAACTCTTCTTCGCTCTGACTATAGAATTCACCTGCCGTTCCATTCGAATAGATCCCGCTTACGTTATACGCAATGCAACGATCAATCGCCTCAGAAAGAAGACCGAAATCGATACTATCATCTTCACAAATTGGTAAAAGTAATGTGGCCCAATTTCCTCTTATTTCCTCAGATTTTAGTGGCTTCATTTTTTTAATGTATACGGTTAAAGACCAGATCAGACCATTCCCCCATCGATATACTACCCAATTTTTCGATTCGTGGATCAGTCAAAAAAACCGTTCTCACTTCATCTATTTCTTCAGTTAAGATTCCACTAAGGACCAATCGTCCTCCAGGGTTTAGGGCATCTATCAAGTTTCTGGCATATTCCGCCAGAATGTTTGCCAAAATATTTGCCATCAGAAAATCTGCCTTCTGTTCCTTGAATCCACTTGTCAAATCAGCCACCTCAAAGTGAACCAAATCCTCTATTCCATTCATCGTCGCATTTTCTTCGGCAATCCGAACGGCCTCAGCATCGTTATCAAAAGCTCTCAGTTTCTCAAACCCGAGTTTTGCTGCTGAAAGAATCAAAATGCCCGACCCACACCCTGCATCAATAACTTCCAAGGCTTTCAAATCTGCCTTCTCAATAACTCTATCACTCGCATACTCAATTAATCGTTCTACACAAAGTCGGGTTGTTTCGTGATTTCCCGTCCCAAAAGCCATTCCAGGGTCTAGCCAGACAACCCCATCCCCTTTTGGCACGATATAAGATTCTTTTTCCCAAATAGGGACCCAATGAAGACCTTTGAAGTGCCAAGCCTTAAAATGCTCCTTATAACTTTCCCTCCAATCTTCATCCTTCAACGAATTCCTTTCGATCGGAATGGGCTCTGGATACTCAGAGAAAAACTCAGATTTCACCTGTGCCCAAGCTATGTCTGCCTCCTCCTCGCATTCAAAATACCCCAAAAAATAAGCTGTCCCACTATCAACATCTTGATGGATACTCCAATCCCCGATCTCACTCTCGGAAAAAGCTTCATCCAAACGAGTGACTTCTTCATCTGATATACTTAATCGAATCTCTATCAATGCCATTGGGCTCTATCCTTCATCATACCGATTTGAAAGCTCGGCAATCACCTTAGGCAACAAAGAATGCTCAGCCGCATGAATCTTTCTCTCCAGAGAATCGAGTGTATCTGCACATTCAATACGAACTGTTTCTTGAGCAACGATTTCTCCTTCATCAATCATCTCATTTACGTAATGAACGGTGCAACCCGTTATCTTAACCCCATGTCGCCAAGCCTGACCAATCCCATCTAGACCAGGGAAGCTGGGTAACAAACTGGGGTGCAAATTTATGATCTTTCGAGGAAATGCCTGGATAAAGGGGGCTTTGAGCACACGCATGAATCCAGCCAAAACAACAAGATCTGGATCATATGCTTCGATTTCCGAAATCCACTCTTGTTCACTTTCCCTATCAAATTTTGTCTTAAATCCACCCGGATCGAGAAATCGGGAAGGCTTCTTATACTCTGCCCCCAATGACAGAATTTTTGCATCCGGTATGTCACTGAAAATAGCGACGACTTCCGCCTTACCTAATTTGCCCTCATTCTCCGCCCGAAGGATCGCTTCAGCGTTACTACCACGGCCTGAGCCCAATATTACAATTCGCATAATAATCGCCACTACAGCACAAACTCAAAGACACGGAAGCAAACTTCAAATACCACCCTTTTCGGTTGAGCAAAAAAACCTAAAAGAACTTCTTCGCTTTGTCGAAAAACGTTTTTCCTACTGGTTCATCGGCATCGCCAGATACCACTGCAAACTCTTCCAATGCCTTTCGTTGCTCCGAAGTCAATGAAGTGGGAACCTCTACCTGAACTCGCGTCAACTGGTCACCACTATATCCTCCTCGTAAGTTCTGAAGCCCCTTCCCTTTCAATCTGAAAGTTGTTCCCGACTGTGTTCCTGGAGGTATTTTAAGCGTGGCTTTGCCCGAAAGGGTTGGAACTTGAATCGTCCCTCCCAAAGAAGCCAAAGTAAACTTGATGGGGATTTCGCAAAAAAGATCATCTCCATCTCTCTCAAATACCTCGTGCTCTGCAACATGGATAACAATATACAGGTCGCCCGTTGGACCACCCATCGATCCAGCTTCACCATTGCTTCCAGAACGAAGCTTTGAACCCGTATCCACACCTGATGGAATTTTGATCTTTAGCTTTGTCGTCGTATTGGTACGACCGCCCCCTCCGCATTTGGTACATTTCTTTTCAATTTTCGTACCTGATCCATTACAAGTCGGACAAGCTTGTCTGAGATTAAAGAATCCACGGGAAGAGGTTACCTGCCCTGCACCATTACAAGTAGGACATCTGACAGACTTCGATCCAGGTTCCGCACCATTTCCTCCACATCGATCACAGGAAACAGGTCTACGAAACGAGACTTCTTTTTCGACGCCCTTTGCGGCTTCTTCCAACGTGATCTCCAAATCATAACGAAGATCGGCACCCCGTTGAGCACCACCTTGGCGACCACCACCTCCGCCACCAAAAAACTCATCAAAAATACCACCGCCGCCACCGCCGCCACCGCCGCCACCGCCGGAGTTGAAAACTTCACGAAAAATATCGAAAGGATCGTGGAATCCACCAGCAGCACCCCGAGACCCAACACCACCCTGTTGGAAAGCCGCATGCCCATATTGGTCGTAGGCTGCCCGTTTATTCTCATCTTTTAGGACTTCGTACGCCTCAGAGATTTTCTTAAACATCTCCTCGGCTTCCTTATTCCCGGGATTTTTATCAGGATGGTATTTAACAGCCTTTTTCCTGTATGCCTTTTTAAGCTCATCCGCGGTCGCTTGTTTATTTGCTCCGAGAAGCTCGTAATAATCCTCCTTAATAGTGCTCATTTTATTTCCTTCAAGATCTACCGGCTACAATGCCATTATCAAAATTTATTCCTAGAACAAGATCAGCAGACACCTCTCCCAGCAAATGCGCTCAATCAATTCTTTTGAGAATCTTATTCCTCTTTGTCCTCACCTTCTGTTGCAGGACCACTCGACAAGATAACTGATGCCGGCCGCAATAGGCGGCCATTTAAGCTATAGCCCACCCGAACAGTCTGAACCACTTTCTCGGCATCGACTTCATCACTTGTCTGATGCGATAAAGACTCCTGTTGATGCGGATCAAATTCATCACCAACACCTGGATTAACCTCCGTCAAACCATTCGTTTCGAGCACCGATTTAAACTGACCGAGTACCATTTCCACTCCATCTGCCAAGACTTTAACATCTCCTTGTTGACGGGCGGACGTCAGACCGAGAACCAAGTTATCAATCACTGGCAGTAACTCTTCAATGATTCCGGATTTCGCATACTGTCTAAGCTCGTCCTTCTCACGAATGACACGTCGACGATAATTATCAAGATCCGCAACTGAGCGCAAATAACGATTATAGTTCTCTTCGTTCTCTCCTCGTAATTTCTCCAATTGTTCTTCCAAAGAGGGAGCTTCCTTACTCTCTTCTATTTTTTCCTTAACCTTTTCAACAGGAAGGGGCTCGGCTTGATCGACCGATTCCTTCTCTTCTTTTTCTGAGTGTTCAGCTGTAGACATTGTCATAAAAAATTACTTCTTATCTTTTCCCCTTACCGAATCAAAAAGATTCTTAATGGCATCAATAGATTTTTCATTGACGCTATTTAGTAATCCCCCTTCCTGACCTAATGCATCCCCTAAAGGGCCTGTCAAGCTTTCGGGCAGCATCCCAAAAAGATCCCCTCCATACTGAGATAATCCCGCTGCAGCAATATCGGCGAGTATAGGAGTCACAATAACCTTCGGATCACTTACATCTATAAACTCGCGATCGATATTAACGTAATATTCGCGAACAATCGGGTCCCCTCCCTTTGAATAGTCCGCCGTTACGACCTTACTTACTCGGAGCTTCAGAGAGTTTACAATGAAATCGACTGGTTCAGAAGCACCTTCATCACTCCCTTCACCCTGCATCCTCTCTTGAAATACCTTTACATTGCGCGCTCCCTTTCGGTTGGTCACAATTGTTATATGATCGACATCAATAATAAGCCTGGGCACTTCGATGCGTTCTCCCATCAACGAGAGAGGCTTCACCTTAAGATCAAATTCGTTGAGCTTGATAAAATCCTTTTCCTCAAATTCTTCAGGATTTGTCAGTTCAAGATCCAGAATATTAACCGTTCCCGCCAACGGGTTTCCTGATAAGGACTCCACCTCTGCACCAAAGTCACTGTTAGCACTTATATGACTCGTGACCAACAAAGGCAAAAACAACATCCAGCCTAACATTAGGGCTGCAATGATAAAAAAAAGGCCCAAAAATGCACTTTTTAAGAGGCCACCAGAATTCGATTTTACTAAAGATTTATTCATCATATTTTCCTCATGTAAATTTATCTGTTATCAAAAATACAACATTTTGCTCAAATGTCATTCGAAACATTTCCCCATAGGGAAGTATGAGTGTGTCCCCCTTGCAAGCGGTGCTATCATTTCCAGCCATATCCCTAAGAGTCACATCTCCCGAGACAACACTGACAATTCGAACCTGTTCTTTTTCAGCAAAAATCATCTCTGCATCACCAGATCCTCGTGTATACTTCTGGATTCGGAATTCCGAACATTCCGCCAAAAGCTGATCTCCCTTTGCACTTTTTAGAGCAAATGGCTCAAAATCATTGAAGTCGATACTCTGGAGAGATTCCTCTACATGCAATTGCCTCGGCGCTCCATCTAGGCCAACGCGCCCCCAATCATAAACACGATAGGTTGTATCCGAGTTTTGCTGGATTTCAAGGATCAGATTTCCTCCATCTATCGCATGAATTCGGCCACTCCCCACTAAAATGGAATCACCAACTTCAACTCCAAAGCGATGTACACAAGATTCCAGAGTCTGTTCCTCAATCGCCGCCTCAAACTGTTCACGAGTTACTCCGTTTTTTAGTCCCACAATAAGTGAGGCGTCTTCACTGGCAGAAGCGATGTACCAATTTTCAGTTTTGGGCTCTCCCTGAAGAGAAGCGGCTATCGATTCAGGGGGATGTACCTGCAAACTTAGCCGGTCCTGACAATCCAGCCATTTGACCAATATAGGAAACGCCCGCTCTCCTTCAAAATGAGGCCCCATGACCTCCTCTGTATTTTCCTCGATTATTTTACGCAAGATTTGCCCAGCAAATGGACCAGAAGCCACTACAGATTGAGCCTCTTCTCTATCCACAATATCCCAACTTTCCCCAATTACTTGTCCTTCAGGCAGTTGGCGACCAAGGTCCGACGCCAAACTGCGTCCACCCCATACACGCTCTTGATAAACTGGTTTAAAAAAAAGAGGTCCTATCATTTCAAACTTAAAAAACTGTTTTATTGACCGAAGTTACATAGATTAGGCTAAATTGATTTTTAATCGCTTCGAAAGCCTTTAGTAATCAAATTTAATCAAATGGCAAAAAAGGCTAGTTCCAAATCAAAAAGCGTTCCTTCTTTTCAGGCGCCACGCAGGCAAGGCAAATGGGCATGGGCAGCGTTCTGCGCTGTCACAGCGGTCCTCCTCCTGGTCGCCTATATAGATTACCAGCCCGAACAAAGCCGTTATCTCACCACAGATCCTTCTGATGTTAACAAGGTCGGAATGTTTGGTTCTGAAGTTTCTTGGTATTCATTTCGGATCATGGGGGCCTCTACCTGGCTAGTTCCGCCCTTTCTTTTGTGGCTTGGATGGATCCTCCTTAGAAGGGTAAAACGTGCAGCGTTACCCCGGTTTCTGGCGATGATCCTTTGTATCATCTCAGCCAGCGCCCTTGCCAGTATGCAGGTAAGTTTTTTTGATGATAAATCGATCTACACTTCAGGTCCAGGTGGATTGATCGGCTCTCTCATCTACGGACAGTTTTTGGAAAACTATCTAGGAAGCTTTGGATCAGGGATGATCTTCCTCGTCATTTATCATCTCGGACTCCTTTTCATTATCACCAGAGACGTCGGTGCCGAATTTGATCGCGCATTGGAAAGGTTCCAGACTTGGCGCAAAGAACGACGTGAACAACGAGCCGAGCTCAAGGAGCTAAAGCTCCAGGCCAAAGAAGCAAAGATCAAAGAAAAGGAAATCGAGGAGAAAGAGAAAATCATAAAGAAATCGGCGGCTCCAGAAGTTAAGACATTCTCTATTCCTAAAAAGCAGGCTGGTTCAGAAAAAAATCCACAGGAATCTCAGGACGTAAAAGAAACACCCGCCGATAGAATCAAAAAACTCGGTAAACCAACCGAAGGTGCTTCGGGAAGCGCCCCAAGCCCACTCAAATTTATTTCTCCAGAAAAAACCAAAAAGGCAAACATCCAGCCTCGACCATCGCGAGGCGACTATGTTTTCCCTACGTTAGAGCTTCTCAAGGAACAAGTCCACTCACCTGTGGAGGAAACAGAGGAAGAACATGCTCAAAATGCCGAGCAACTGCTTAAAACTCTATCTGAATTCGGAGTGGAAGTGACTTTGGGTGAAATACACATCGGCCCTGTCATTACTCGCTATGAAGTTTTTCCTGCTCCAGGCGTGCGAGTTGAAAAGATCAGTAGCCTCGACAAGAACATCGCCCTTGGCATGCGAGCTCAGTCTGTCCGAATTCTAGCACCCGTCCCAGGAAAAGGTTGCGTAGGCGTCGAAGTACCCAATCGCAATCCAAACCCTGTTGGCATCCGTGAAATCCTCGAATCTGAAGACTGGGCCAAAGCTAGCGCCAAAGCAGAGATCCCCATCGCCTTGGGCCGTGACGTCGGAGGGAAACCTATCATCTCAGACCTTACCAGGATGCCTCACCTTCTTATCGCGGGTGCAACAGGTGCCGGTAAGACAGTCTGTATCAATAGCATTATCACCTCACTGCTTTACCATGCCAGCCCTGAAGAACTTCGCTTCATCATGATCGATCCAAAGATCGTTGAAATGAAACTTTTCAACGATCTTCCGCACATGCTTATCCCGGTAGTAACCGATCCAAAAAAAGTACCTGCGGCTTTGAAATGGCTCCTATCCGAAATGGAGCAACGCTACCAAATTTTTGCCAAAGTTGGAGTTCGCAATATCGCTGGATTTAACGGTCGTAAACAGCTGGAAGAAGAAACTCCCGCTGCCCCGACAGAAGCCGAGCTTCGTGAACAAACTGAGGACCTAGATCTCGAAGTCCCACGTGATGACGAGCTCGAAATTCCCGAAAAAATGCCATATATCGTCACAATTGTTGATGAGCTGGCGGATTTAATGATGGTAGCACCGGCGGATGTGGAAACAGGAATCGCCCGGTTAGCGCAGTTAGCCCGTGCCGCAGGAATCCATTTGATCATCGCAACACAACGTCCTTCAACAAATGTTATCACTGGAGTCATTAAGGCCAATTTGCCCTCGCGTATCGCATTTCAAGTCGCATCGAAAGTTGATAGCCGGGTTATTTTAGATGAAGGAGGGGCCGAACAACTGATTGGAAGAGGTGACATGCTCTTCTCTCCCCCTGCTTCATCCAAGCTCGAAAGATCCCAAGGTGCATTCGTCGCCGATGAAGAAATTGTCAATATCGTCGAATTTCTCAAAACAAACGGTCCGCCTGAATTCGCCGAAGCCGTGCAACAACAAATTGACACCGGAGATCTTGATGATGAGTCCGAAGAGGAAGAAGATGAACTCTTTCCACAAGCCCTCGACGTCCTTAGAAATACAAAACGAGCTTCAACTTCCATGCTACAGCGACGTTTACGCATCGGCTATAACCGCGCCGCCCGTTTGATGGAACAACTCGAAGCCCGTGGAATAGTTGGCCCTGAAAATGGTTCCTCTCCTCGAGAGATTCTTGTCGATACCGATTCCCTCTAGCATCTAGCTTCCTACATAAAACAGGATAATCTAAGAACTCCTCTGAAGAATACTTGCCAGAGGCTCCAAAATCCTAACAGTAAGGTATGGATAAATTTGTTTTGCGCCTGTTTCGTGGTGCATTGAGGTTTATTGCTTCATACAACGACTATGCAAACTATCGGAGAACGCCTTGAAGAAGCCAGAAAACGCCGCGGTATCTCTATCCGCGAAGCTGCTGAATTAACAAAAATCCGTGGCAACTTTCTCGACAGTTTTGAAGCAAACAATTTCGATATCAATCTACCGGAAATCTATGTCCGAGGATTTTTAAGGACGTATGCCAATTGTCTGAATATAAACGCAGACAAAATCATTACAGATTACACGGCAACTCGCTTGGCCGAAAAAGGATCTCTGCGCAGAGACTCTCGTGGAGAATTCTTTGGTAGAATGGAAATTCCAGAGGAATCTGAAGAGACCTCCGAACAGGTATCTTCCGATGAAAAAGTCGCCGCCTCAAAACCCCGTCAGAAAAAGGAAAAACAGCGCCGTCCAATTTCCGATTTAATTTCAAAAGAGAAACTTGCCGACCTTTCTCATCTCTTCACGCCCACTAATATCAAGCTCGGCGTTATTGCCCTTGGCGGCGTTCTTATCTTTGTCGCCATCATCTGGGTCATCAAATCAATCATTGGTTCCGAAGCACCGCCCACAGATACAGACTCAGCAATAACTTCTTCTGAAGACCACATCTCTCTTGTCGCACTCGGAGATGTAAGAGTCAAAGTGGTACAAGAATCAGATCAAAAAATTCTTTTTAGTGGGCCGCTTGTAATGGGCGAAACCAAATCGGTTATCCGAAATGGTCCCGTCCTCATCACTTACTCAGTCGGCAGAAACTTGAACGTCGAAAGCGAAGGCAAGAGATTCAGAATGCCGACGGATGATATAGGTCGAACAAAGTTTCGCTAAATATAAGGGATCATCCCCTTTTGGTAACTGAGATCAGGGGAAACAAGAAGCAGCTCAACAAGCTGGACCAATCAACCATTATCTATTTTCTAGGTAATGACCCCATCTCAGCTCCCACTGGGGGCCCGAGAATTTCTTTCAAAAGGAAAGCGCGCTTTAATCCTGAATTCTGCCGGAGATCATTCTGTAGTAAACTTCTTAAGCTCCCTCCAGTTTCCCTCTGCCCAGTCACATGTTGACTCCACCGTGAATCTTTTGATTCCTTTCGAGCAACTTCCACTGCTCTCGCCGTTTCCTTACGAGCAGCTTGAGCTACTCTCAGTTTCTCTTTCAATTCTTCCTGCCGAACTCTTTGCTTCTCAACGAAATAGGGTCGATGAACTTCGGCAGGCACAACTGGAGGTGGAGAAGCCGGAACCGACCGTTCCACTTCAACTAACTGAGGCCTGGCTTCAGCAGGAAGACTATTCCCCTGTTGCCGGGCAATTATCTTGCGGCGAATTTCTTCTTGAATCCGCCGGACGCGTTCCGATTCTTTTGGATCTTCAGTAGATTGTTCACCTTCATTTGAACTCCGCTTACGCCAGGCAGACAAAGCGTACAACAGGAAGATAATGACCGGGAAAAGCTTCTCAATATTATTAAAAATCCAGTCCATTTTTATCGGCTCAATCTTCTACGTTTTAGGTCGGATCTTGTGTGTCTTTTTCCGGCTCTGAAATCGACTTTCTCATACCAGTGTCAGATTCAATATTCCGCATACGGTAATAATCCATTACACCAAGATTCCCGGAGCGAAATGCCTCCGCCATAGCTAATGGAACCTGTGCCTCAGCTTCCACCACTTTCGCCTGCATCTCCTCAACGCGTGCCCGCATCTCTGCTTCCACTGCAATAGCCGCTGCACGACGAATTTCTGCCTGAGCCTGAGCCATGTTCTTATTGGCCTCAGCCTGAGCTACCTGCAATTCAGCTCCCACGTTGTTGCCCACATCAATATCCGCTATATCAATCGATAAAATTTCGAAAGCAGTCCCTGTATCAAGTCCACGCTGAAGCACATTTTTTGAAATGGAATCTGGATTTTCCAAAACCCATTTATATGTTTCCGCAGAACCAATCGTTGTAACAATCCCTTCCCCCACACGGGCGATAATGGTCTCTTCCTGCGCACTGCCTACATAATGTTCAAGATTCGATCGAACAGTTACACGGGCACGGGCTTTTACCTGGATACCATCCTTGGCCACGCCATCAATCGTTAACCGGGAACCGCCAGCAGCCGGGCAATCAATCACCTTTGGACTAATAGAAGTTCGCACAGCTTCCAAAACAGATTTCTCTGTCCCTTTTGTGGCAAGGTCAATGGCACACGCGGAATTGAAATCTAATGGGATACCTGCTTTTTGGGCATTAATCAGACCTTGAACCGTTTTGATAATATCCCCACCAGCCATGTAGTGAGTCTCAAATTCATTCACACTAATTTCGATACCAGCCTTTACCGCCATAATTCTGGCATCCACGATAACGGAATATGGTAATTTTCGAAGGTAACGCATCGCCACAAGATTCCACATGCTTACCGGTGCGCCGGATGAAAATGCTTTCAACCAAACGCTCAAAAATGAAATGACAATCAAGACAATCACCACCAAGGCGATCGCTGCGACAATATAACCGATATCAACTAGTGCTAAAGCAAGGATGGTATTCATATTTTCTAAAACTGATTAACTGACGTCTTATAAATTCAATTCCTCTCATCAAAACCCAGTTTTTTTAACTAGCTGAAACATAAATGATGAGAGAACCTACAAAGGATCATCTATTCACCCATACGATGCAAGAAGATCCGAGCTAAACCATGGAACCTCATATCTTCTTCACTACGACCTTAAAAGCTTCTACCCGGACAACTTCTATCTCAGTCCCCTTTTCCAAAAGACCACTGATTGAAGCCGCTTCATAATTTCGGCCATCTACTAAAATTTTTCCACTCGGATTCATCACCGTCAAAGAAAGGCCTCTCTTTTGGACCAACGAATCTTCCGCGACCGCTTTGTTACTGGTTCCTTTAATCGATGAGTCCAATTTTAAATAACGCCCAACGGCCGTATGTTGCATGACTTTTATCTCCAGAAAAAACATGAAAACGCCCAGCAACGCGGAACACAGTAAAAAGATTCCTCCCTGCACCAAGCCATACTCAACACCGACTAAATAAGAAGCTGCTACTAAAAGCAGCGAGCCAATGATCGCTAAAATACCGCCGGGTAAAAATATCTCAAAAAAGAATAAGACAAACGCGATGACCGTAAGTGTCGTAATTAATGTCATAATTTCATGTCCTTTGCGACTGCCAGATGGAAATTTCGATAACCTGTAACAACAATCGGCTCTCCTTTTGAAAGGGTTCCCACATCAACTTTAGCTTCAAAGCGATGCCCTTCTACCTCAACCATTCCCAACGGATGCATATCACTTACCACGATTCCCTTTGAACCAATATCTGGCAAATGTGTCTGCCCACTCAAGGCACTGCCACCACCAATATTAATCGCTACAGGATCGGGGGAGGTTTCTGTCATCACCAATCGTTGAGACATCGCGCTTTTTGGAAGGAATCGCCACAGGATCACCCCTCCGGCCACCGCTACAAACAAAGCCAATATCATTTGTTTAAACGCAGGCCACAGAACAGAAAAATCGAAATCTGCGATGGGGTCACCACTAGTTGGCCAAATATCCGCCAACGACCAAATCATAGCACCCAACATCATGAAGAGACCTATTCCCAAAAGCAGCATTGTCCCAGGAAAGAAAAAGAGCTCCACAGCTATTAAAATGATCCCAACAAAAAGCAGAATAATAGCCTCATTTCCGGCCAATCCAGCCGCGTAATTACTGGCAAATCCAATCAACAACAGGCTAATTCCTAAAATACCAAAAAGGCCAAAACCCGGAGTCTTAAATTCGACAAAAATCAGAAGCAACCCCAGTCCCATGAGAAGAGGGATCACTGCCGACATATATTGGGCTAATTCCTCAGACCACGAAACTTCAAATTCCTTGATTGAATAGCCATCTTCTCCGTATCGAGACATCAAAAGGCTTTCTAGGTCCTCATGAATACCAGCCCCAAACAATGGCTGTTTTGGTTCACCGTATTCTTTCATCGCTTCACTGGCTGTTAACGTGAGGAGCTCTCCTTTTGCTTTAAGAACCTCACCATCCACTTCCAACACAAACTCGGAGTCCATCATCGCCCGTATCACATCACCCCTATACGGATACTCTTCCGTCATGGAGCGGACTTTAGCACGTAGATAGCTATCAACCTTCCGTTTCATCGATTCATTGATATCCTCCCCAGTTGAACTGACGACCTCCGCAGCGCCAATTGCAGCCTGCCGATTGGAAAAATAAATGGCTTTGGTCGAAGCCGCGATGTAAGAACCGGCCGAAATCGCATCCGGATTAACATAGGTGGCAGTATCACCTTCAAACCGATCCATCATCTCCATTATTTCGAGCATGATGTCCATCCGTCCACCCGGAGTATCCATATCGAGAACGATTGCATCGATATCATTCGCTATCGCTTCCTTCAGACCCCGACGAACAATATACAGGATAGGCTTATCAATAGGCCCTTTTACCGGAATCACATAAACAGCTACCTGTTCATTCCTAGCTCCTTTGGCCTCTTCTCCTTCCATTGATGGACTCTCGGCTTCCTCTTTGGTAGAGGCTTCCTGCTCTTGAGATTCCACCGAAATTTGAGACGCAAAAATCGACCCTCCAAATGCTACAAGAAGAAACGACACGTGAAAACATATCCCTTTGATCATTGAGCAAGGAGCTTAGAGTCTCCCTCTCAAAAGGCAAGAACCACAACAAACTTTACGCTTCACTGCTTTATTTTGATTGCCGCCCAAATAACACACATCGATAATCCTCCCAGACCCTGAACATGGAAAGAATTAACTACCTAGGAGAAGAGCTCTGTCGCTGGAAAGTGGGTGCCTCAACTTTTTTGGCCTGGCCAGAACACGGAGCACGTTTGATGAACTGGAATCTTCAGTTAGCAGATGGCTCTATTAGAGACATTCTTTACTGGCCGGAAACCACCGATCTAAGTGACTTTAAGAATATTCGGGGTGGAAATCCGATCCTCTTTCCCTTCAATGCAAGAACCTTTGACAAAGGAGACATTCATTTCTGGCGAGCAGAGGATAAGATTAGGCGACAAATGCCGATGCATGGATTTGTAAGGGAGGGAAAATTTGATATTGTCGACATTGATGAATATGGCTTTTCCGCTGTTTTCATCCCCAATGAAGCCGCTCGTGAAGCTTATCCATTTGATTACGAATTCACCGTTGTCTATCAGTTTCGCCCACTCGGGGTTTCCGTCGAATTTCAGCTAAAAAACCTAGGGACAGTTCCTCTCCCATGGTCAGCCGGTCATCACTTTTACTTCACTCTTCCCTGGCATGATGAGCTGACACGTAACGACTACTCAATCCATTTGCCCGCGAAAAAAGCCTTTAGGCAGGATGCCAAAGGACAGCTTGTTCCTGTCGAAAAATTTAAGACTGAAGAGTCCTTCACCAGCCCACAGTTATCTGATCAAATCCACACTGATTTGAAATCAAACAAGATTGTCTTCGGTGAAAAAAATGGGAGTGATCATATCACCATGCGAGTAGGCACAGATCCTGTTCCAGCAGATGGCACGACCATTGTCACCTGGACCGAAAGTAAGATAGCACCCTTTTACTGCGTCGAACCTTGGATGGGACCTCCCAATAGTCCTGAGCATGGCATCGGGCTTCACTATATCTCCCCTAAGAAAAAAGGTACTTTTGCCGTCGAAATCCGCCTGGATTAACGGATTGGGCAAACCTCCATCAACAACCGAAAGTGACAGTTATTCGCCCTGTGATTCTTGAAGGAATTGCTGCCGAGTAATATCGTGCAAGGTAACCACCCCAAGTAAACGGCCCTTTTCCAAGCGGCTCAACACAGGCAAAGTCATATGATCGGACTGCACAAAAAGCCGCGCTGCATCTGAGATGGACAAATCTGTATAACATTCAGCGATTCCACTCTTAATTAACAAATCTCTAACTGATCTCTCTGGATGTGATGCGGCTACATTCACTATCCCATTGTGATGGACCATTCCGAGATACTTATCCTGCGCATCCAACACTGGAAAAAGCTTATAGGGAGCATGGCTGATTTCCTTCAGTGCTTCAGGAAGAAGAGCATTGGCCCGCAAAGAAATGACCTCATTGGTCATAATCGTGTTGATCGGCAAATTCTGCCAATTAAAGGAAGGACGAAGCATGGGAAATTTCCGTAAGTTTATCCCATCTTGTAAAAGGAGAGCTTCATATATCGGAATACGTCGCCACTTATTAGCCAATGCATAAGCCGTTAGATTGGCCAACATAATTGGTAGGATGAGCGAGTAATCCCCTGTTAGCTCAAAAATAATAAGAATAGAGGTAACTGGGGCCCTGATAATGCCCGCAAACATCGCTCCCATTCCAATCAACGCTAATGTTCCAACCATGGAACTATCTGCCTGCCCAACCAGTTCAGCAATACCTCCTACCGCACCACCCAACATCGCCCCAATAAACAATGTTGGTGCAAAAATACCACCACTTCCCCCACTACTGTAAGAAACAATCGTCGCCAAAAATTTTCCCACAAACAAGATCAGCATCACACTCAATCCTATTCGGCCAAACAAGACTTCGGACATATCGTGGTAACCGATTCCGAAAACTCCGAGACGCTGCGTCCAAATAAAAACAACGCATCCGATAATCCCAGTCAAGAAACCTCCTATCGCCGGCATGGTCCACGCAAAGCGGCCTCTTCTGGCCTTAGCTCGTTGACGCAATCGTAACAAAATTTCGACAAAAAGATGGGAAAAAACACCCGCTAACAGTCCAATCAATAAGCTCCATACCAACTGTGCAGGCAAAAATTCTGGATGCTCCGGAACACTAAAAACCGAACTGGACCCTAGCAAAGAACGCTCGATGACAGCCGCAATAACCGCAACCAACACGATGCCTGCCAACGCACGATGTTTGAAATCGCCCATAATCTCCTCAATCGCAAACATGATAGCCGCAAGCGGGGTATTGAAAGCCGCCGCGATACCTCCTGCCGCCCCCAAAGGAATCAGACGCATAACCAATTTGGGAGGGAGCCCCAGCCAACGGCCGACCCATGACGCTAAAGCTGCCGAGATCTGCACTGTAGGACCCTCGCGGCCTAAGCTAGCACCCGAACCAATTGAAATGGTTCCTAGAATAAATTTGCTAACCGCTGTCCGGAATCGAATCCGCCCGAACTTGATGAAATAAGCAGCCTTCGTTTGAGGAATTCCACTTCCAGCAGCTTCTGGCGCCCAATAGCGAATCAAAAATCCGACGATCAATCCACCCAGTGTAGGCGTGACAATCAAAAAGACATAAACCCATACCCCACTCAAATCATTGACCGTGTGTATAAAATTATCTTCTGCCCAATCAATAGACCGATGAAAGGCCACGGCACTGATTCCGGTGATTAATCCGATCAAGGCTGCCAAAAAATAGAACTGCCTCTGCTGCTTTAGGGTAACCTTCTCCAGGACGCTGGCGATCCAACGTCTACTTTTTCGATAAAAACTCCGGTTTCCGATTTCCATAAAGACAAGAGCATGTTTTCTCGAACGCAGACTCTCGGAGCAATCCTCTTTTCCAAAAAGCATCCAACAGAGAAAGGATTTGCCCTGAAAGAAGGAACCTCCATTCTAACAACTTTTTGCAACTACCCCGCATCTAAACGTTAACCCTGCAGTCCCCTTATGGAAAATAAGTCTTCCGGAAACGGTTACTGGCGTGCTACACGTCGACTCATCTTTAGTCTCCTTGTGATCTGGGCTTTTGTCTCTCTTGGCCTCGGTATCATTCTGGTTGAACCTCTCAACCATTGGAAGATCGGAGAACTTCCAGCTGGATTCTGGATGGCTCAACAAGGTTCTATTTACGTCTTCGTTGTCCTGATCTTTGTCTATGCCTGGCGGATGGATCACCTCGATCACAAATACAAGAAAGACGACGATAGCTGAGTCTGAATCGTAGCACCCTTTTCAACAAATAACTTAATTTCATCCGTTACCTCGCTCTATGACCGTAGAAACCTGGACCTACCTTCTCGTTAGCTTAACCTTCTTCACTTATCTTTATATTGGCTGGCGCGCCCGAGTTCAAGATACCTCGGGTTTTTATGTGGCCGGCCAAGGAGTCCCAGCACTTGCAAATGGAGCTGCGACAGCAGCGGACTGGATGTCGGCGGCATCCTTTATCTCGATGGCAGGGCTTATTTCCACCCTTGGTTATGACGGCTCGATTTATCTAATGGGTTGGACTGGGGGTTATGTCCTCCTTGCGCTTTTACTGGCTCCCTTTCTTCGCAAGTTCGGGAAATACACAGTGCCAGATTTTGTAGGGGACAGATACTACTCCAAATTCGCCAGAATAGTCGCAGTAGTCGCTGCAATCTTTATTTCCATGACTTACGTCGCAGGACAGATGCGTGGAGTTGGTATTGTCTTCAGCCGGTTTCTACAAGTGGACATCAATACGGGAGTCATTATCGGAATGATCATGGTCGCTTTCTTCGCCGTTCTCGGAGGGATGAAAGGCATCACCTGGACCCAAGTTGCTCAGTATGGAATACTCATCGTGGCCTTTCTACTGCCAGCCTCTGCCATTGCGTTGAAATTGACAGGCAATCCGATCCCCCAACTCGCTTTCACCACTAGCGACATCGTTGCACGCCTTAACCAGATTCAGGTGGATCTTGGCTTTTTGGAATACACCCATCCCTTTGCTCATAAGCCGATGCACGACGTTCTTTTCATCACTATTGCTCTGATGGTGGGAACAGCTGGGCTTCCTCATGTCATCGTCCGGTTTTACACAGTCCCAAATGTACGGGCCGCGCGTTACTCAGCGGGTTGGGCACTGCTCTTTATCGCAATCCTCTACACCTCTGCCCCTGCACTTGCTGCATTTGCCCGTTACAATCTTATCAACGGTCTTCACAATCAAAACCTCGAAGAGGTCAGAGAGCTTGATTGGGTAACCAAATGGGAAAAGACCGGTCTACTCCAATTTACCGATAAAAATGAGGACGGTCGAATTCAACTCCGGCCCAACAAAGAAGAGAGCGAAATCAAACTGGATAAAGATATCATTGTTCTCTCCACACCTGAAGTTGCAGGATTGGCGCCCTGGGTCATCGCATTGGTCGCTGCAGGCGGACTGGCAGCAGCCCTATCAACCGCCTCGGGCCTTCTATTGGTCGTCTCCAGCTCTATTGCGCACGATATCTATTATCGTTTAATCAATCCCAAAGCTTCAGAGAAAAAACGACTTTTTGTCGGGCGTACAATGATCGTGGCAGCTATTTTCGTAGCAGGTTATTTTGGCATTAACCCACCCGACTATGTCGCATCGGTGGTTGCCTTTGCCTTCGGGCTAGCTGCCGCCAGTTTCTTTCCTGCTATCGTATTGGGCATCTTCGACAAACGAATGAACCGCAATGGAGCCGTCACAGGAATGATCATTGGCCTTGGTTTCACCGTTTTCTATATCATCGCCAATAAATTCTATGGGATGACACCGTGGTTTGGAATCTCATCCGAAGGCATTGGAACAGTTGGCATGATACTCAATTCAACTACGGCACTCATTGTCTCTCGCCTTTCAGCCCCCCCACCTCAGGAAGTCCAGGATATGGTTGAGTCCTTACGTTCTCCAGATCATCCCGGACCTGCGACGATTTTGGATGAGGACAGTGAAGAGTTCCACTAAGACAAGGAACACCTTTCTCGATCTTCGTACTTACCCAATAGATACGTATAGACATCCCTCTTTTTCACTCCTGCCAAAGGAACCGGATAGTCAATGGCTCTCTCAATTGCAGACATTGGGTGTTTGGTCTTTATTATATTTCGAAAATGTTTGGAAAGTCTCCGTTTCTTAAGAGTCGCCACGTAAAAAAAAATAGCGTATCTCGTCATTTTTAAACTTCCCGATGGCAGACGATCTCAAAAACACCACAGTCTATCACACTCTCCTCTTTAACAGCCGCAATCACCTACTGTTAACAAAAGAGCGCAATGCCTCCGCCCAATGGGAGACACCCTTTTCCGGCAATCTATCAGGAGATCAAGACCCTGAGACTCTGAGCCAGAAACAACTGAGTTTATTCACGGGAAGAGAAGTTTCCGCAAAAATCATTTTTGAGATCAACCTATCTCACACTACCCATTCTCCACATCACGTTCTCTTTGCGCTGGATGAAGAACTCGATCAACCCTCTCCAAACATATCCCGGGCAACCTTTTTTACTCTCGAAAATCTCTACTCTCTGCTCGAAAAGTCCCCTGAATTACTTGCCCAAGCCCTAAAGGAAATCATTCCACATTTTCACCAATACGCCATCCGTATTCCCTATCTCAATCAGAAAGAAACAAATTATATCTATCGATTTCGGACTGAAAAACACCGAAACGAAGGCATTTACCACCAGGATTCAAATGCGAAGGCACTTTATCAAAGCTTTATATGTCAGGCGATCAAGCTAGTCAAAAGGCAAAAAGAGCGGTCTCCAGATATTCCTGCTACCCTCAATTTCGGAGCCGTCAGCTATATCCTTCCAAGCCATTTTGGGTTTTGCTTAGGCGTCCGCAATGCCATTGAAAGAGCCTACGAAACACTTTCTCTAAACCCGAACAAACGGGTATTTATGCTCAGCGAGCTGATCCATAATCCTTTTGTCAATGAAGACCTGCTCGCAAGAGGCCTCCATTATCTTCAAAGTGATCGCGGTGTTCCTCTGCTAGACTCCGATACGGGAAAGCCACTTTGGGATACCCTTACAAAAGAAGATATTGTTATTATTCCCGCATTCGGGGCGACTGATGAAGATAAAATTCGCCTAATCGAAAAAGGGCTTCCTCTAAACAAGTATGATGCAACTTGTATGCTAGTGGAAAAGGTGTGGAAGGCAGCTCGCAGATATGGACAAGAAGGATACACTGTCATCATCCATGGGAAAACAGAACATGAAGAAACAAAAGCGACATTCTCCAATAGCGCTGCCTATGCTCCTTCTTTGATCATACGAGATAAAAAAGAGGCAGAAATTCTTGGGAGAATCATCCATTCCGAGACTCCCGATGAAAAACAACAGCTTTTTGAAAAACTCGGGACCGTCTGTACTCCAGATTTCAACCCGTCTAAAGACCTCGAAAAACTCGCGATCGTTAATCAAACAACCCTCCTGCGAAACGAAACCATCGATATCATCGACTATCTGGAAAGCGTTTTTGCCCAGAAATATGGTGCCGATCAGGTTGATGAGCATATCAACCACCAGAGCCGGGGAGATACCCTTTGCTATGCGACTCAGGTCAATCAGGATGCCCTTAAAATGGCTCTGGATGAGGATATTGACGCTGCAATCGTAGTTGGTGGGAAAAACAGCTCAAATACCTTTCAACTATTCAGACTGTGCCAGCAGAAATTTGGTGAACGGTCTTTTTATATCCAATCAGAGCAGAACATTCTCTCGAAAGATAAAATTCAGCACTATGTTTTTCCCTATAATCGGGTAGATCCTAGAGAAGGAAGGACAGAAATTCGGCCTTTTCTTCCTCAATCTTCCGATTTGCGCATACTCATTACAGGAGGAGCCTCCTGTCCCGATGGTATCATCCAGCAAATCATCACTCGTCTAAACACCCTTTATCCTGCCAATAAGCTCCGCCCGATTGAGCACATCAATTCCGAAATCTATGCGTCTTCCCCCGACAATGCCTAACTCTCCCTCATCCGACCAGCTCCTACCGCCAATCCATTCAAAACCCTTCACAAAAACTACGGTCAAAAAAGGAAACACCAAATTGGATTATTACCATTTGCATTTTCCAAAAAAATCCGGTGTCTTTTTATATACGAAAATATTCACTATGAGGATCTCAATAAAAATTTTCATTTCTCTTTTCCTGGCTCTCAGCTTTCTCAGCTCCATCCAAGCCAAGGAAAAAGTCTCACCCCAGCAGAAATTGGTCAATCGCCTGACAACAGCAGAGTACGTGCTGGAAAAGGTGATGGGGAACCCCAAAACAGCTATTCCACAGAATGTTCTTAGCCAAGCCAAAGGCATCATCATTCTTAACCAATACAAATTTGGCCTCTTTCTCGGAGGAGAAGGTGGCTACGGTGTTCTTGTCGTTCGTGATTTCCAAACAAATAAATGGCATCTCCCGAGTTTTCTCACAGCAGGACAAGCCAGCTTTGGATTCCAATTTGGGGTAAAGGAAAAAAACTATGTTTTTCTTCTCATGACAGACGATGCCGTTCGCTTAGCCTGTGCAAGCCGTTTTGATGTAGGCGTTGATGCCAGTGCTGTCGCAGGTCCTATTGGAACCGAAAGTGAAAACTTTGATCTGTTTAAGGCTCCTGTTCTCGTTTATTCGACTACCCAGGGACTTTTTGCTGGAGCAACAATCAAAGGCGGATGGATCGCTCAGGATAAAAAGGCCAATCACCTTTTTTATAACACCTCCCACGATACACCTGAGATTCTACTCAGTAACTGGTTTAAACTTCCAAAGGAAGCCCAGCCCTTGATCAATCGCTTGAAGGCCTACGGCCCATAGTATAAACAGAGCCTTTCTTAACTAAATACCTCTTTCTGGCCCTTCCTAAACGAAGGGCCTTTTTTTTCCTTCAGCGATGCTTCCCACCTCTTAATATATCAATGATAACAGGGAACCCCAAAGCTATCTCATTATTGGATCCACTCTTTTCCTTGATCGGCTTTCTCCACAGGTTCGACAAGTAGAAGCTTGACCAACTCTAAAGAAATTCCACGCTGCCTCACGTTCGTTGCTAGTGCTGAGGATTCTGGTTTTCCAAAGAATCCTCTTACTGACAATGAACAAGAAAATGACCTATATCCACGTCGCAAATCCTGATAACCTTTTCGGGGTAATGCTCTTCAAGTCTTTCGAAATGGAAAATTTCGATGAGGCAGCCGAAGAGCAAATTTCCGGAAAAAAGGAAATGCTGCATGAATCGGTTAAGACAAACTGGGTTCGAAATTCCCTCTCATTCGGTCAACGATTACAGAGATTATTCCGAACTCCCAGAAAACGATTAAAGCTCAAGGCCTCGGTTTCTGGACTTAAATAAGAAGACAATGTGGCGGGAACTTCGGTTCCCGCCTTTTTCTTTATGGCATCATATGGTAATCCAAAAAACCTCTTCTGAAGAAAGCAATCCACTGTTAGAACCATTCCTCCCAATCCCCAATCGGTTCTAATGACCCTGAGGATTCTCCTCCGAAAAAAGCTTCAACCTCGCCTAATGGCCGATAAAAAGATTCCGGTAGCTACACCCGCATTTAAGGATTCGGCCTGACCATAGCCCGGTATTTGAACTGCCTCCAACTCAGAAAGAAGGCCAGACTCGATACCCCTCGCTTCACTCCCCATCACTACCAAAGATTTTTTCTTCCACCCTGTTTCGTAAAGACTGTAACTCCCTTCCACCGCAGCTCCATAGCCTGTAAACCCAGACCCTTTCAGATCGCGGATCGTTCTGCCCAAATCGACATTCGAAAAAAGTGGCAAATGAAAGAGTGAGCCCATGGTTGATCGAACCACTTTAGGATTCGTCAACTCAACGGATCCGGAGCCTATCAACAAAGCATCCACACCAAACCAATCGCATGTCCTTATAATTGTTCCCAGATTACCGGGCTCACCTATCCGGTCCACTGCAACAATCAAGCCCTCCTCTTCTCCGCTAACTTTCTCAAGAAAAGCATCCAATTTATTTGGCACCCATCGAACTAGAGCCGAGACTCCAGGAGGTGACACACTATCAGTCACTTTCTTCATCTCCGATTCCGTGACTCGAAGAACTTCTCCCGTTCGGGCACAAATC
>CAXMUM010000007.1:261-25914 GCA_964196585.1 uncultured Opitutaceae bacterium | reverse complement strand
GAACCAACCAAAGATTCTCACCAAAGAACAGAATGATTCTTTCTTAGCGCACCGTATACCCGCGACCTTCTAAACAAGCAGTCAAAGCTCTGATGTAATTGGCTCTATCATCCAGATTCTGGTCAGGTAAAGACGGGTCGAACCCAGTTTGCTCCACTGCCCATCGATGGCATTCATAACGGTCTTTGTCTGTTTGTTCATCCGTTTGTCCGTCACTGGGGTAAACAAAAATATCATCTTCCAGCTTGGACTGATCTTCTACCTCTTCTTCTATCTCAGGTTGAATTCCGCCGAGCTTCTTTAGCAGCTTGGCGTTCTTCTTTGGACAGGATTCCATCACCATCCACATCGTGCTTCTCGATCATCGCATCGTGTTTTTCATCCCTTTTCTGACGTCTTTCTGCGCGAGCTGCTTGGCGTTCTTCTTTGGAAATTTTCCCATCCCCGTCTGTATCGAAACGAGCAATCATCTTCTCACGAGCCACGGCTCTTTCTGCATCCGAAATAGTTCCATCACCATCAGTATCAGCGTGCTTTAGCATTCTTTTCTTCATCTGATGCCGATGCATTCTTTTACCGAACTTTTCTCTGCCCACTTGGCGTTCGTCTTCGGAAATCTCTCCGTTACCATCTGTGTCCATCCGTGCTTTCCTTTCCTCACGAGCAAATCCACGTTCATTTTTAGATAATTGACCGTCACCATCAGCATCGAACTTCTCCAATAACTGCTGGTGCCGCTTTCCTTTTCTGTCCTCCTCTGCATTTAACGAGGGTAATGCAATGATAAGCATTGCAGGTAGTGCTAATAAAGTTAGATATTTCATTTTCATTTTCATTTTATTGTTTTCTTCTCAATGCCCAGAGACGTAACCGGAGCTAATAAGTTACATTTGCTCGTGATTTCTTCTCCCTCCCAATAGACCAAATTTTGGCACTTTTACAGAACCACCCATCAAATATGTTTCAAGTAACGTTCAGTGAGCAAAGTATCAGAGAGCTCAACAGAATCGACAAACTGGACCAACTCGAACTATTGGATCCCCTCAGCAATTTAACAGCTGCTGATCTTCTCTCTCCCAGGGAACCACTTGGACGTTTTCATAGGGAGGGGAAAACATTCTACCGTTTGAGAGCCGGTGAACACCGCATTTACTTCGAGAAACAAAATGAAAATCTGCATACTCATTATATACTGAGTAAAAATTCCCTAACGGATTTTCTTTTTCGAAGTAAGCTTCCTGTTTCTGAGGAACAGATGTTTGAACAGCACCAATCCTTTTGGAAATACCTAGAGTCACTTAATAAATAATGTCTTCTCTATCTCCTAATCCTGACAATGAGCCGATAACCAGTACTCAGGCGAGTAGGATTTATTTTCTACCCAACTTAATGACAGCAGGAAATCTTTTCTGCGGATTTGTTGCCATTATTAGGTGTATTCAAGCTCGGTTTGCTCCAATGATAGGAGAAGCTTCCTCCTCAGAGCTTTATACAGAAGCCGTTTGGTTTATCTTTGCCGCTGTTGTTTTTGACTCCCTTGATGGCCGCTTGGCCAGGCTTGGCGGGAGAGAGTCTCTCTTTGGGCGCGAGTTTGATTCCATCGCGGATATTGTTTCTTTTGGTGTCGCTCCGGCATTGATGGTGTTTTTTCTCGTTCTTTCTCCGGATCAATCGACTATTTTTAAACCTATCGGATGGTTTTTTGGGTTTATTTATCTTCTCTGTGCCGGCGTTAGGCTCGCTCGATTCAACGTTGTCACCCATCCTTTGGTTCATACGTTGCACAGTAAGTACGATACCAAAGATTTTATTGGACTGCCAGTTCCCGCAGCAGCAGGGATGATTGTCTCCCTTGTTCTTCTTTTAACAAAGTATGATCTTGAAAAGTGGGCGATGATTCTCCCTGGTTTAATGCTTCTAATCGCCTATTTAATGGTCAGTTCTATTCGTTATCCCAGTTTTAAAGAAATTGATTGGCGGACAAAGACTCGGTTCAGAACCTTTATTTTTGTCCCCATCCTCATAGGAATAATCTACCTCTTTAAACAATATACTCTCGTCCTTCTTTTTCTTTCTTACATTTTTTTTGGGATATTCAGACATTTGCGTTATGTTCGTGACAGAGCTGCCAGGTTACGAGACTACCGTCTTGAAAGAGCTGCTCGTGTGAATAAGTCTGGTGAGAGTTCTGAATAAAAAAGAATAACTTTTGAAAAGTGAATAACCCTTTGTTTTTTAAGAACTGCTCTTTGTTTATTCACAGTCAGATTCAACCACTAATTATTGACTTATAGATAGTTAGATCTCTTATTCCACTTCTTCGATACCCATAATAATAATAATAATACCTTTTTAAAAAATCTATATTCATAGTGATTGTCAGTAACTCGAAATTCGTCCTAACTATCTCCAACAATGAAATTTAAGATTAACAGGGACCACTTTAGTAATGGCCTGCAACAAGTGCTTAATGTTGTGGGTTCTAAAGCTACTATGCCAATTTTGAGTAATGTTCTCATAGAGGCAGAGGGCGATCATCTTTCACTTACCACTACAAATCTCGATTTGGGCATTCGATGTCGCATTAAAGCTACTGTGGGTGAAGTAGGAGCCATTACTTTACCGGTCAGGAAACTGGCAACTATCATCCGTGAATTGCCCAATTTGGATGTCCAGATTGAATCTTCTTCAAATCATCAGGTTAAGATTACTTCAGGGGGTTCTATTTTCCGAATTATGGGCATCGGTAAGGAAGAATTTCCTCCTCTTCCAGAATTCAGTGATGAAAAAGCCTTCCAATTGGAGCAGGCTCAACTTTCTGCCATGCTCAAGTCCGTTTCCTATGCTCAATCAGGAGATGAAACACGCTATATTCTAAACGGTGTTTATTTTAGCTTTCAGGAAGGAAAACTCACCTTAGTGGCAACTGACGGGCGTCGTTTAGCATTGATTGCCAAGGAGTTAGAATTTCCAGCTGATCAAGGAGGAAATCTTATCTTGCCAGCCAAAACAGTCGCTGAATTGCTCAGACTTCTGGATAAAGGTGAGAAGCTAAAGATTTCATTTAATGAACGCCGAGTTGCTTTCCAGATTTATACGGATGATGACGAGAGCGGTTTTGTAGGAGATACCTTCCTTGTTTCAAAGGTAGTTGAGGGAAATTATCCAAATTACCAACAAGTTATTCCAAAGGAGACACATCAGCGCATTAAGGTTGAAAGAGAGCTCCTTTTGCAGTGCGTTCACCGTGCTGCGTTGGTAACGAGTGAAAAATCCAACTCAGTAAAAATTAAGGTTAGTAATAACCTGTTGGAAATAACCGCTTCCAGTCCAGATTTTGGAGAGGCACATGAATCATTGGCTGTTTCTTACAGTGGTCCAGATTTGCAAGTAGCTTTCAATCCTCAGTTTGTCATGGATCCCTTAAAAGCCTTAGCAAAAGATGAAGTTTTCTTTGAGGTTAAGGATGAGGTGAGCCCTGGTGTTTTTAAAACTCTGGAAAACTTCCTTTGTGTGATCATGCCAGTCCGGTTGAACTAGCCGAATAAAGGCAGTTAAGTGGCTTTTTTGATTGGGTAGGATTACTTTCGTAGCATCTATGGAGATTTCTTTCCTTATAACAGGATTTCTACTTTTTGCCTTACTTCTTTCCTATTGGAATAGATGGTTGGCCTCTCCGATTGTTGCTATTGCCAATAGATGGATTAGGTGGATTTTTTTTTCGTTAGCCTTTGCCGAATTAATTAGGTTTTGGGAATGGACTGACCGGCCTTTCTGGACCCTAGCAGTAATTGGATTTCTTTTGTGGTTTTTGATAGAGTCGCTTTACACATGGTTTGCGATAGGCGCCCTTAGTTTAAGTCCCATACCTATTTTTCCACGGTTTGAAGAAAATTCCACAGGAGAAGAATGGCCTGCTCAGAAACGAATGATGATGATTCGGGATTGGCTCAGGGTAGAAAAGTACGTTTGTATACAGCCATTAATTGCAGATGTCGGAACTGGCGTTCAGTTGAGATTGTCCGTTTACCATGATCCGAAAAACCTCTTCCGAGTGCAGGTTCTTTTCATTCCATTGAGAAATGGAAACATGACAGTGTGCTTCAATGTGAGTTCAGAAACACAAAGTGGCCTTCGCTATCTAACGGATAATCTATTTTTACCGTTTGGAGGATTTTACCCGGAGAAATGGTCTGTAAAACGCAAACCATGGGTTCGCAGCCTTTCTTCACTTGTTTCAATTCACCGAAAAAGAATGGAGAAGGACAAGGAAGTTGCTGTTCCTTGGGATAGTGAATTGATAGAAGATCTGAACTCTCAGCAGAAGGAACTCGATAAAGTGAATACAGATTTGGGGTTCCTTTTCCCTTATCATATGCGTGAAGAACATGGAAAGATGACCTGGGAAGGCCGTTTTCGTATCTGGACTGAAATCTGGCTTCTTAACTACTTAGGAGTTTCCCATAAGTATTGAGAGTGAGTTATCCACCGATATAGGACATCTCTACTTTCCTTTGATTTTTTTCCTTTATCGCTTCTGAACGTATCTCAGAATAGCGGTCATTTCGAAGACCCCAGATGCGGGAAAGAAGAGAAAATAGGTCTTTATCAGAGTCACCTCTACGCAATGCCAAGCGAAAATCTGTTCCCAATTGAGCAAATAAACAGGTGAAAAGTTTTCCGTCAGCTGAAAGGCGTGCACGATGACAATCACCACAGAAAGGCGATGTTATAGAGGAAATGATTCCTATTTCAGTTTCTGTTCCCACATAACGATACCGAGACGCAACCTCTCCTTTATAGTTTGGCTGAAGCGGTTCGACAGGGTTTTCGTTGTGGATTATCGAAAGGATTTCTTTGGCAGGATATACATCTTCTGGAGTCCACTTGTTCGAATTGCCCACATCCATGTACTCTATGAATCGTAGAGTAATGCCGCGTTTCTTGAAGAATCGGGCCATCGGAAGAATCTCTGAATCATTTTCCCCTTTTTGAACCATCATGTTTACCTTCACGTGGAGGTCTTCTGAAAGAGCAGATTCGATTCCTTCAAGAACACGGGAGACGGGAAAATCGCGCCCGTTCATTCGCCCAAAAACGTCATCGGAAAGACTATCCAGGCTTACATTGACTCGATGGAGGCCAGCATTGGCTAATGCTTTCGCTTGTTTTGTGAGCAAGGAGGCGTTGGTTGTTAGTGAAATATCGTCAACGCCTTCTATTTTTCCTATTTTGGCTATCATTTCCGGAAGTCCCTCTCTCAGCAGTGGTTCTCCCCCAGTGATCCGGATCTTGCTTACACCTCCTTTAGCAAAAACAGCAATAAGTCGGAGAAGTTCATCATCAGAAAGCAATGCGTTTTTTGATAGAAAAGGATATTTTGGTCCAAAAATTTCCTTAGGCATACAGTATGGGCACCGGAAATTACATCGATCTGTTACCGATATACGGAGATCGCGTAGAGGACGTTGCAGTTTGTCTCTTAGGTCGGACATGAATGATTGTGAAATAGGTAGACGATAAAGAGACATAAAATAAAAGATTAATCCAGTCTACGTCAGTTAAATCGTTTTTCTTCTTAACCTTGGTCAAACTTTTGCTACTCATATGACGGTGAGCAAAAATTTGATAAGTGTCTTAGAGGCTGAGCAAATAATCCAGGAATCACTTCTCACTCTGCGAGAAGAAGACTGTGCGCTCGAAAAAGTGGCGGGCCGTGTCCTAAGGCAAAAGATTGTTGCCGATCGCCAATCTCCTCCTTTCAACCGTGCGACCATGGACGGAATCACATTCCGTTTTTTAGACTGGAAATCGGGAAAGAGAGCATTTTCGATCGATGGGACCATTGCAGCAGGACAATCAGAAGGAGAGGGACCATCGGTTGGTTCTTGTGTGGAAATTATGACAGGTGCGGCAGTCCCAGACGACTGTGATGTGGTTGTCCGCTACGAAGATATCACTATCGCCGAGGGGACAGCTACAGTGGCGGATAAGGCGGTTGTTGAGCCTGGCTTGGCCATTCATCCTATCGGATCAGATTATAAAGAAAAGGAAGTCTTGGTGGAGGAAGGTTGTCGAATCGGAGGAAAGGAGGCTGCAGTGGCTGCTTCGTGTGGTTACGAAACACTGAAAGTCGCCCGAAATCCGATTGTAGCATTTGTTTCGACGGGAGATGAGTTGGTTGATGTTGAAGATATTCCTAAACCTCACGAAATAAGACGCTCCAACGACACAGCTCTCAAAGTAGCTTTGTATCGCAAAGGTTATACATCAGTAGAGACCTCTCATCAGCCGGATAATCCTGAAACTCTGCGATGGGAGCTTGAGAGAGTGCTGATGAAATCCGATGTTGTCATCATCTCTGGAGGTATTTCTAAAGGAAAATTTGATTATATCCCTTCAATCCTCAAAGAGTTGGGAGTAGAATGTAAATATCATGGAGTTGAACAACGCCCCGGGAAACCGATGTGGTTTGGGGTTCATTCGCGTGATGGGGATTTCTTTAATATGGATGAAGAAATCATGGTTCCGGTTTTTGCCCTGCCAGGGAATCCCGTGTCCTCATATGTTTGTTTGCATCGATTTGTCTTACCCGCATTGGCTAAGATGTCTGGGATGAGACTAGCTCCAAAGAAGCAGGCAGTTCTTTCTCAGACTATTACTTTCAAGCCGCCGCTGACGTATTTCTTGCCTGTCCAGTCAGTGAATGCGGAGGATAGTCGATTGTTGGTAAAGCCGCTCCCATTCAACACGTCAGGAGACTTTGCTTCATTGGTCAAAACGGATGGGTTTCTAGAACTTCCAAAAGATCAGGCTGAATTTCCAGAAGGTTATCAGGCTGAGTTTTTTGGGTGGTAGACAGCCTTCTCCTTGCCTAGGCAAAATCTCATGGAATTTCGTCAGTTAGCAGAACAGTACCGATCCTCTCTCTTGGAAGACGTCATTCCTTTTTGGGAAAAATTCTCCAGTGATGATGAAAATGGAGGTTATTTTAGTTGTCTTGACCGGAAGGGAAACGTCTATGACACGGATAAATTTACCTGGCTACAGGCTCGGCAAGTCTGGATGTTTTCCAAGTTTTATCTGAATTTGGATAGGCGGGAAGAATGGCTTGAGATTGCGACTAAAGGGAAGGATTTCCTTCGAAAATATGGAAGAGATAGTAAAGGAGATTGGTATTTTTCCTTAACCAGAAAGGGGGCTCCATTGATACAGCCTTGCAATATCTTTTCGGACTGTTTTGCCGCGATGGGTTTTAGTCAGTATGCACTGGCATCAGGCGATTCAGAAGCCCGGGTAATTGCAGGGGCTTCTCATCAGAATGTTCTCCGAAGGAAAGAAAACCCAAAAGGAAAATACAATAAAGTAGTGCCAGAAACACGTCCAATGGTAGGAATGGCCTTACCGATGATCTTGGCGAACCTGACATTGGAGTTGGAATGGATGTTGGATGAGAAAACGGTCGAGACATCTCTGGATAATTGTATCAAAGAAATTTTTCAACTAAACCATGACCCTCAAACTGGACTTTTGAGAGAAAATGTAGCACCTGACGGATCTTTCATCGATTCATTTGAGGGACGTCTTGTGAATCCCGGTCATGGAATTGAAGCGATGTGGTTTCTTTTGGACATCGCGGAACGGCGAGAAGACCAGGATCTCATCGACCGATGTGTGAACGTCATTATAAAAACTCTCCAGTTTAGTTGGGATGAGGAATTTGGAGGGATCTATTATTTTATGGATATTGAGGGACATCCGCCCCAACAGCTTGAGTGGGACCAAAAGCTTTGGTGGGTGCATCTAGAGACGCTAGTCGCATTGCTTAAAGGGTATCGATTGACGGGAAATGAAGAGTGCAAGCAATGGTTTACCAAAGTACACGAGTACACTTGGGAGAAGTTTCCGGATCCTGAATACGGAGAATGGTTTGGTTACTTAACCCGACAAGGGACTCCCTTGCTCCCTCTTAAGGGAGGTAAATGGAAAGGCTGTTTCCATTTACCTAGAGGCCTTTACCTTTGTACTCTGGAACTGGAAAAGCTGAGCTAATGAATGACCAAAAAGATACCTGATTGTCAGGTCTTCAATTAGAATGGAGCGTCTTCCATATCGTCGAGGTTTCCTTCTTCGACAAATGCAGGCGGTTCTTCTGAAGCATCTCCGGATGCGCCTTCTTTCTTTTCGATTTTCCATGCCTGGAGGTTGACGTAATAGCGCTCTTTAAATTCGTTACCCCGCACATTGAAACTCACCTTAGTGGTATCTCCTGTGTTCAGATCATCAAGAAGAGCACATTTGTCTTTGATCACCTCAAATTTGATGTCTTGAGGGAAACGCTCATCCGTCGTTATAACAAATTCTCTCTTGGTAAAGCCGCTGTCAAAAGTGCGAAGATCCTCAATGAGTTTTACTTTACCTTCTAGTTCAAAGTTCCCGGGTTGTGATTCCATATACGAAAATATGAAAGACCTTCTGTGAAAGGGTAAACCCTTAAATCGGCTTCCCCAACAATTCTTTGAAAGCGTAGTGCCATTTGCCTTAAATGGTGGGCCCTCTCGGACTTGAACCGAGGACCAAGGGATTATGAGTCCCGTGCTCTAACCAACTGAGCTAAGGGCCCAGAAATTGGGCTTGAGGAAACATCCATGCGCAAACTTGCCCGGAGGTCGAGCAGTTTCCGATAAAGCAGAACAATTTGTATTCCCAATTACTCTTTTATGGGATCTTCAGGGGCAGGGGTTTTTAAAACCCTCCAAGAATATTGATGGCAGCTTATTACTTCTTTTTTAAATAAAGGAGCGACACTCAAAAATTTCGCTCCTTCAAAAAACAAATTGGAAATAGTAACTTATCTTTTCCGTCGTTTGGTAGCTAATTGTGCGATCGTAAATCGTAAGATGCCTTCGAGTCTTTCCACTTCAGCAGGATCAGTTTCTCCAGCTTCTGTTAATGCTTTTTCTGCTCGGGCAATGGCTTCTTCGACTGCCTTCTCGTCGATCTGTTCTTCATTGATAGCAGATTCTGCTAAAACAGAAACGGTATCTCCTTCGACGCGGGCAAATCCTCGGCCAACAATAAGAAGCTCTGTTTTACCGTTAGTCGTTACTTGTAACTCTCCTGCTTCGAGCTGAGCAACAACTGGTATATGGCCAGGGAGAATGCCCATTTCTCCGGTTGCTGCGGGAATGACGACCGAATCAATCGTGTTATCATAAACACGATCTTCCGGGGTGACGATTTCGAGGTGAAGGGACATATCTCTGTTCGGTTGACCCTTTTACTTAGATTGGGAAGTTGCGAGGACTTCTTCCATACTGCCCTTCATGTAGAAATCATTTTCAGGAACGTCATCGAGCTCACCGTCGAGAATCATTTTAAAGCCTTTGATCGTATCGCTGACAGAAACGATCTTGCCTGGAAATCCGGTAAAGACTTCTGCAACTGCGAATGGTTGAGACAGGAACTTCTGAATCTTACGAGCGCGATAAACGGCCAATTTATCTTCTTGTGAGAGCTCGTCTAGACCAAGAATTGCGATGATATCCTGTAGATCTTTATAACGTTGAAGAACACGTTGAACACCGCGGGCGACGTTGTAGTGATCGTCTCCAACGACAGCTGGTTCAAGTGCTTTTGAAGAAGAAGCCAGTGGATCCACAGCAGGATAAATACCGAGCTCTGCAATCGAACGCTCCAGCACGATGGTTGAATCGAGGTGAGCAAAGGTATTTGCCGGAGCTGGGTCCGTCAGGTCATCTGCCGGAACGTAAACCGCCTGGAAAGAAGTGATGGATCCCTTTTTAGTGGAGGTAATGCGTTCTTGAAGAGTCCCCATCTCTTGAGCAAGGGTCGGCTGATAACCAACAGCTGAAGGAGAACGTCCCAAAAGAGCGGATACTTCGGATCCAGCCTGAGAAAAACGGAATACATTGTCGACAAAGAGAAGCACATCCTGATTCTGTTCATCTCGGAAGTACTCTGTCATAGCCAGAGCCGAAAGCGCAACGCGCATACGTGCACCGGGAGGTTCATTCATTTGTCCGTAAACCAGAGCTACTTTGGATTTACTGAGGTCCTTTTGGTTAATAACCCCAGAATCAGACATTTCGTGGTAGAGGTCGTTTCCTTCACGGGATCGTTCCCCTACCCCTGCAAAAACCGAATAACCACCGTGGGTCTTTGCGATGTTGTTGATAAGCTCCATGATGACAACGGTCTTACCTACACCAGCACCACCAAAGGCGCCAACTTTACCACCTTTAATAAAGGGACAGATCAAATCGATAACCTTGATTCCGGTTTCGAGAATGGTTGCCTTGGTATCTTGATCAACCAGCGTAGGAGCTGGGCGGTGAATAGGATATCTCTTTTCGTATTTCACCTCACCTCGTTCATCAACGGCATCACCGGTGACATTAAAAATTCGGCCAAGGACACCTTCGCCAACAGGGACGGTTATCGGACCTTCCGTATCGACTACGTCCATACCTCGAGTGACTCCTTCGGTTGAAGACATGGCAACACCACGAACCATCCCATCTCCGAGGTGCTGTTGAACCTCCAGTGTTACGGAATTAGGTTTACCATCCACTTCGAAGGAAATGGTAATAGCCTGATAGATTGGCGGGACATTGTTTTGTGGAAATTGAGCGTCAACGACGGGGCCAATAACCTGAACTGTTTTTCCTATATTGCTCATACTGAATAGGTCTTGAGTGTGCGGTTTTTTTTGATAAAGGGTTAGTTTGATGAGCCTGCAGACGCCAGTTCCAGGATTTCCTGGGTGATAGCTGCCTGACGGGCTTTATTGTATTCAAGGGTAAGATCATCCAGAAGACCGCTTGCATTGTCATTGGCAGACTTCATGGCGACCATTCGAGAGCTGTGTTCGGATGCTTTGGAATTCAACGCAAATTGATAGATTTGACGGTTGAGATAGAGAGGTAGGAGCGCTTTGAGAAGAGAGGCTGCATCCGGGTCAAATAGCATTTCCCGGTCATCATTAATCTCAGACCTTTCGGCTTCCTCTGTTTTACTTAGGCTGCGAAGGGATTGAATAATTGTCTTCAGATCAGGAATCGGAAGCAACTGAACGGTGGTAGGTTTCTGGACCAGTGTATTAATAAACCGGGGAAAGATTACCTCTAATGTATCTATCTTTCCTTCGAGATATTGCTCGACCATAAACTCAGCGACTACTCGAATGCTACTGAAGGCGACTTGGTCATCGATACTGAAATCGGCTAACAGGTCACGACCAGAACGGCTGAGGAACTGAGTCCCTTTTCGTCCGATGCTGATAAATTTGGCGTCGCCTTCAATTTCTGTAACAATTCTAAAAAGGTTGCTGTTCAAAGGGCCACAGAGACCTTTGTCAGTTGTGATAAGGAGAATTCCCCTCGTCTTAACGGGACGAGCCTTAAGAAGCGGATGGGAGACATATTCGACGCGAGGAGCAATAGAACCGAGGATCTCGGCTAAAAGGAATGCGTAGTGACGACCTGCAAGCGTAGCTTGTTGAGCACGCTTCATTTTGGAAGCAGCTACCAATTCCATAGCCTTGGTTATCTGTCGGGTGTTTTTGACCGACTTGATACGGCGGCGGATGTCGCGGGTACTAGGCACTTTTTATAAGGTTTTAGGGATCAATCAGGAAATGAGATTTAAGCGGAGAAAGTTGTTTTCCACTCATCGAGTGCTTTTTTGAGATCAGCATCAAGGCCATCGTCAATTTTGGCTTTAGTGCGAATTTCAGTAAGGAGGGAATCCTTTCGTGTTGTCAGGAAGTCACGAAGGCTGGCAGCAGCTTCCACTATTCTAGAGACTTCGATCGAGTCGAAGTAGTTCTTTTGAGCGCCCCAGAGAATACCCGCTTGAACTTCAATGGGAATTGGGTTGAAAGCAGGTTGTTTGAAGAGCTCCACAATGCGCGAACCGCGATCGAGCTGAGCTTTTGTCCCTGCGTCGAGGTCGGAACCAAACTGGGCAAAGGCAGCTAACTCGCGGAACTGAGCCAGTTCCCCTTTGAGTTTCCCGGCCACCTGTTTCGTTGCTTTGATTTGTGCAGCGGAGCCAACTCGGGAAACGGAAAGACCAACGGAAACCGCAGGGCGGATGCCTTGGTTGAAAAGGTCTGTTTCGAGAAATATCTGACCGTCTGTGATGGAGATCACATTGGTCGGAATATAGGCCGAAACGTCACCAGCTTGTGTTTCAATGATCGGCAAAGCGGTGAGAGAACCGTTTCCATTCTTTTCATCAACACGTGCGGAACGTTCAAGCAAACGAGAGTGGAGATAGAAAACATCCCCAGGATAAGCTTCACGACCGGCAGGGCGTTTAAGAATCAAAGAGATTTGACGGTAAGCGACTGCGTGTTTGGAGAGATCGTCATACACGATCAATGCATCCATCCCGTTCTGTAAAAAGAACTCACCCATTGCAGCTCCGGCATATGGAGCAAGGTACTGGTTCGCTGGGTTGTCTGCTGCAGGAGCTGTTACGATGATAGTGTATTCAAGAGCGCCAGCTTCTTCCAACGTTGTCATCGTCCGGGCAACGTTAGAATTCTTTTGTCCAATTGCGACGTAAATAGAATAGACGGGTCGGAAATCAGGATCACCGGACTCTAGGCCAACTTTGTTAATTTGAGCCTGGTTGATGATAGTATCGATCGTGATTGTTGTTTTACCTGTTCCACGGTCACCGATAATAAGCTCACGTTGACCACGACCGATTGGGATCATGGAATCAATCGCCATGATTCCGGTCAGGAGAGGTTGAGATACGGACTTGCGAACAATAATGCCTGGGGCAATTTTTTCGATAGGATAGGTTTCCGTAGAATCAAGAGGTCCCTTCCCGTCAACTGGATTCCCAAGGGCATCCACCACTCTGCCGAGAAGCCCCTTCCCTACCGGGACAGACAGGAGCCGACCGGTTGTTTTCACTTCGTCGCCTTCCTTCAACTGGGAAACATCTCCCAAAATAACGCAGCCGACTTCTTCCTCTTCAAGATTGAGTGCGATCCCGATAACACCACCGGGAAATTCCACCATCTCATTATACATAACATCGGAGAGGCCGTCTACTTTGGCGACACCGTCAGCTAATGAGCGGATATTGCCGGTATTTTTCTTTACCGCTCCACTTTGGAGTTTGGCTATTGATTGTTCGATTTGTTCGATGACAGTGCTCATTGGCCTTTAGTTAAAATTGATGTGTAAGGATAAGTTGGATATAAAAGTTTTTAACTGCTAATGGATTGCAGTTCGGAAAGTTGGCCGGCGATCGAGTCTTCGTAAACATCGCAACCGACACGGATGCGGAAACCTGCTATGAGATCTTTATTTGTTGTCGCAGTGGCTTTAATAGTGCGGCTATATCGAGTAGACATGGCTGATGAAATACTAGCGAGGATTGCGTCGTTTACTTCGGTAGCAGACTCGACATGGGCGATGTGCTTATCGAGTTCGCTGCTGATTAACCGTTGATACGTTTTGAGAACGGCTATTTGACGCAGTGGTGAATTTTTCTCGATGTAGTCGAGAACTTCTGTGACGCGTGATGCCGAGACAAGACCTTCCTCTAAACTTGCTTCAAGGAAGACTTTTGCTAATTGCTGAATCTTTTTATCAATCGCCATAAGAGACAAATTAGACGTTACTTAATTCCTTAGCAGCGCTTTCGGCATACTTTTGTTTTTCGTCCTCGGGAAGATCTTTGGATAAAACGCGTGAAGTGGTGAGAACAACGAGACGGGAGATTTCATCTCGAACATCCGCTAGCATCTTTTTTCGTTCAAGTTCGATAGCTTGCTCAGTCTTCGCCAGAATGTCTTGAGCTTTGGCTGTTGCTTCCTGTGTTTGCTTTTCCAGAAGCGTCTTTCCGGAATCTCTGGCTTCTACGATTATTCGTTGAGCCTCAAGAGAAGCTTTTTTCATCACTTCTGCCGTTTCCTTTTCAGCTTCTGCCAGCTTGGCCTTCATCTCCTCCGTATAACGAAGACCATCTTCGATCTTGCTCTGACGTTCGTCGATGGTGGCGAGAGTTGGCTTGAAGAAGAACTTGTAAAGAAGGAAGGCGACAACGCAGAAACTAATTATTTGCGCGATGATGTCAGGCGCATTGATGCCGAACTCATGAACTATCTTTTCTAGGCCTCCTTCAGGCGCTGGGGCGTGAGGTGCCGCACTTGTTGCGGCGAGAAAAAGATGTGTGGTTAACATGGCTTCTGAGAGTTGTTGTGCCGACCGGAAAGGACCGGCCAGCGACAGGAGAGAATTTTAAAGAAAGAGACCGTAGAAGGCAACAGCTTCTGCCAACGCCATACCGATAATAGCCTGAACAAGGATTTTTCCAGAGGCACCAGGATTACGACCAACTGCTTCAGCGGCTTTTGCTCCGACTAATCCTACGCCGATAGCTGCACCTAAGCAACCGAGGCCTCCTTGAATACTTCCTGACATTTCTGCGAGTAATTCGATCATGATTGATAGTGGTTAATTTTTGTTAGTTGTTTAGACCATTGTCCACGCGTTTGTTGCATGGTCCCAATGGCGAAAGGGTTAATGAGTTGAGGCTTCGTCGTGATCGTCGCCGTGATTGCAAAGAAGTCCTATGTAGATACTGACGAGAAGAGTAAAGACCAGTGCTTGAACCAGACCGATGAGAACTTCCAAAAAATAGAAAGGAATGGGAAGACCCCATTTTGAAATAGCCGACATCGAATGAAGAAGGCTTTCGCCTCCGAAGACATTTCCGAAGAGACGGAAGGAAAGTGAAACCGGACGAAAAATGATAGAGATAATTTCGATCAGACCGACCGCAAAGAAAATTGGGAAAAGGAAATAATAAATGAGCGCTGGGATTTCACTCTTATCCGCTTTATTCCCAAAAAGATCATAAGCAATCACTTTCAAGCCAGCGTACTTAAAGATAAGGAAAACCCAGGCACACATGGCAACAACAGCCAAAGCGATGGTTCCATTCATATCAGCATTGGCTGGGCGAATAAACGGAGTGGTGATATGGAATCCGTGCTCGGTTGATTCCCCCCACCCTATAGTTCCAACTCCTGGAATTAACCCGCTCCAGTTTTGGATAAGGATGTAGATAAAGAGACCAACCAGTAAAGGGAAAGCGGCTTTGGATGCTTTCTTTCCTACTATAGGTTCAATCAATCCGTAGACACCTTCGACGAGTGATTCGACAATCGCTTGCCCACGGCTGGGGACAAGTTGAGGTCGTTTAACAGCCAGTTTGACGGCGATGATCAAAATAAGTGCAATAATCCAGCTGGTCACCATGCTATTGGTTATCGGAAGTGGCCCGATGGAAAACAATTCTTCAGCGCGTGCTGTTCCAGCCGCTTCCGCAAGTGGAGCGAAGACTCCTGTAAGAAGGAGAAAAAGGATGGCTGTGAATCGCTTGGAAAGCAGCATAGTAAAAAAGTAACGAACAAGGATGTTGTTATTAGCAAAACTGTTTAGTTGGCTAATTGCGTCGTCGTCGTCAACTCCTGATCTGTCTTTCTTTAACTATAGAGTGAACTAGTAGTGGGTGCTCGACAGACCAGTAGAAGGACTAATGTAAAAGAATTTCGTGACGAAAGCGCGAAATGGGTTTGGGATTGTGCTCTGGAGAAGGTTTGAATTGTCAGAGGATAAATTTTCGTTCAGGGTTAAATATAAATGAAAAACAAGGAACTTGAGGTGGATTCTTTACAAGCAGAATCTCTCAAAGAAAAGGGACCCTCAGTAGCTTTTTCCCGTGTGAAAGGGGAACGTCCTCTCAGCGTCGACTATTTTGGAGCACTGACCTATTCTATGGTGATCCTAACTGCGCTTGCTCAGGTCTTTCTTTTGTTTTGGCTGGATTTGCTTTGATGGCAGCCAGCGATTGATAGGTTTCAGCCTTTTCCTGGAAAACAGAGGCTCGTTCGAATGGCCAGTCAAACTCAGTTGCTAGCTCCCATTTGGGATGATCGGCGAAGGCCTCCCTCCCCCACTCGAAATAATCGTCATGATCTGTCCGAAAGTAAAAAGGACAGGAAACAATGCCTTTTTTGGCCGCAAGAGAGAGAAAATCGAAATCTAGGAGTCTGTTTTTATGATGTCTTCGTTTTGGCCATGGGTCGGGAAACAGAAGAAAGTATGCCTTAATCTGAATTTCAGCGGGAATGGCCAGGAGAAATTCAACCGCTTCTGCTTTTAGGAAGTGAAGGTTTTTCTCCTGAATTCTATCTTTTTTGCGGAGGGCCCTCTCGATCCGCCCGGTGACAAGATCAATTCCAATGCATGTTGAGTCTGGATGAGCTTTTGCGTATTCGGTTAGGAAGTGGCCATGTCCGCAACCAATTTCCAAAGTGATGGTATCCTCCTTGAGAAAAGAATCGGCACATACTGCTTTCAATTGATCGCGCCGCTTCTGAATTTTTTGGACGACCTCCTCCGGTTCCGATCGGACTCGAGATTTCTTTAACATATAGATTCTAAACAGGCAGCGACTAGGCCAGAGTCCCCTTTTTAAGCAGTACTAGTAAGATACCTATGTCAGAGGGATTGACCCCGCTAATTCGACTGGCCTGTCCAAGGGTAAAGGGAACTGCTTCGGCTAGTTTGAGGGCGCTTTCTTTCTTTAAACCTTTGATATTCAAGTAGTTAATGGTTTTAGGGAGTTGAATATCCTCAATTTCAGAAAGTCGTTTGATCTGTTTCTTTTCCCTTTCCAGATAGCCTCGATAGGTGACTCTTAAAAGGACTTCGTCCTTTATGGCAGCAGAAATATTTAGAAACGCTTCTGGCAATTTTTTAGCCGTATCGGGTCGACGAATGAGGTCTCCCCAGCTACCTCCAGCGGTTGTATTTTCTTCTAACCAAGTCTGCCAATGTTCTATTTGTTTCAGCTTCTCTTTGATTCGGTTTAGGCGATCTGGTGGAACCAGGTTCATGGCGTCGATATGATGAAGGAGTCTCAACTCGGCGCTGCTATGATTGAAAAGGAGTCTGTGTTCTGCTCGGGAGGTGAACATTCGATAAGGTTCTCTGGTTCCTTTGGTGACGAGGTCATCAATCATGACTCCTATGTAGCCTTCATGCCTTTTTAAAATTAGTGGGCTTTCTCCCCTCGCCTTCTGTGCGGCATTGACACCTGCAATCAGTCCCTGTCCCGCCGCCTCTTCATAGCCCGAGGTCCCGTTGATTTGTCCTGCAAAGTAAAGGTTCTCTACTTTTCGTGATTCAAGGCTGGGATATAGTTGGGTCGGTGGCGCAAAATCATATTCAACTGCATAGGCTGGCCGAAGAATCTGGGCGGACTCAAGTCCCTCAATTGAATGAATGAGGTCGATCTGAACATCATAGGGCAAACTGGTGGAAAGGCCGTTGATATAATATTCGTCGGTATTGCGCCCTTCTGGTTCGAGATATAGCGTATGACGGTCTCTTTCTTTAAAACGGACAAATTTATCCTCAATGCTTGGACAATAACGCGGGCCGGTTCCGGAGATCTCTCCACTGTACATGGCGGATTTCTCCAGGTTATCGGTTACGATTTGTTGGCTTTCGGGGGATGTATAGGTGATCCAGCAGGAAACCTGCTCAGTTCCGGGCTTCCACCCTATCCTCTTTTCACCAAATTGTTCCACGTGGAACAATTCCTCTTCTCCTCTTGTATCGTAGAAACCAAAAAGCGTCGGAATCTCATCTCCTTTCTGCTCCTGCATCTGTGAGAAATCGATACTTCTCCCTAAGAGCCTGGGTGGCGTTCCTGTCTTTAGGCGTTCGAGTTCAATCCCTGCTTCTAGAAAACTATTGGAGAGAGTTTTGGAATTATGGTCTCCCATTCTTCCGCCTTCATTCTTATTCTGCCCTATGTGCATAAGAGCTTTTAGGAAGGTTCCGGTGGTAATAACGATCGATTTACCTCGAAATTCAATATCAAGATTAGTCCTGCATCCGACTACTTTATCTTTAGAATAGATTAATCCAGTGACTGTTGCTTGAAAAATCTGAAGATTCGGCTGAAGCTCCAGAGTGTGTTTCATCCGGAACTGATAAGCCTTTTTATCACATTGCACGCGTGGCGACTGCACAGCGGGTCCTTTGGATGCATTTAGGAGTCGGAATTGAATCCCGGTTACATCTGCCGTTACAGCCATTTCTCCGCCTAAGGCGTCAATTTCCCGAACAATATGTCCTTTGGCCACACCGCCGATAGCTGGATTACAGCTCATTTGCCCGATGGTATCGATGTTTCCGCTCAACATCAGTGTTTTTGCACCTAGGCGAGCTGCCGCCAAAGCGGCTTCAATTCCGGCATGACCGGCGCCGCATACGATGACATCGAACTCTGTTGATTGGGTTGGCATGCTTGTCTGCAAAAAGGCGCGGACAATACGATGTCAAGAAGCCTTTGACAAGGGACTATTTGCCGATGCAAAAAGAAGCGAAAAGCTTGTCGAGCATTTGCTCGTTATCGATGCGTCCGGTAATCTGACCCAAATTGTCGAGAGAACCTCGAAGGTCGCTAGCGACCAATTCCAGGGGCTCTTGCGATTCGAGTTTTTCTCGAGCGCCTAGGAGGCATCGACTGACTTCAGAAAGTGCGTGCGCATGACGTGCGCTGATGGCAATGAGATCTTCGCCGATGATAGTCCTGCCAGATTCTACCAGCGAGATAATGGCCTTTTGCAATTCCTCAACGCCAGATCCATCCAATGCGGAGGTATTTAGGAAAGTAAATTGGGAAAACTCTTTGGGTATTTCATTCAGTTCAGCCAAGTCATTCTTATTGCAAACGAGAAGAGTGTTTTGAGGTGTCATCCGGCAACGAACTGGATCGGGCAGGGGAGGGAACGGCCGCGTTGAATCAAGAATCAGCAGAAAAATGTCGGCATCAGCGCTTTGTTCGACAGTTTTTTCGATACCGAGCTTTTCCACGGCCTGAGCTTCAGAACGTAAGCCAGCGGTATCTAAAAATCGGATACAATGTGGCCCTAGCATAAATCGTTCTTCCAAAAAATCTCTAGTTGTTCCTGGTTCTGGGCTGACGATCGCACGGTTGTACCCAACCAATTGATTGAGTAAGCTGCTTTTTCCAGCGTTCGGTTCACCGACGAGAATCGTTCTTACTCCATCTCTGACAATATTCCCGTAGTGACTGGTAGCTAACAACTTATCTGTTTCCTCTGCGACCGAAGAAATACTGTCGATATGTTGTTTTTGACTTTCGGGAGGGAGATCTTCGTCTGGGAAATCGATGTATGCTTCGATCCCGGCAACGACTTGAAGGAGTTTATCAACCAAAAGGGTTATCCGTTTCCCGAGGGCACCGCGCAACTGGCGATTGGCTGTTTCGAGGGCTCTATCACTTCGGGCACGAATGAGGTCCATGACGGCTTCAGCTTGGCTAAGATCCATTTTCCCGTTGAGAAAGGCTCGTCGGGTGAATTCTCCGGGTTCAGCCATTTGGCACCCCCTCGATAAAAGATCATCGATGATCTTTTGGACGATAAAGGGATTTCCGTGACAGGATATTTCCAGGATATCTTCACCTGTGTAGGAAAAGGGACCCTTGAAGAAGCAAAAGAGAACATCATCGAGTAGGTCGTCTTTCAGGTCTTTATAATTTCCATGCCGAGCTTGGCGGGGCAGGGGACATGAGCCCAAAATATCTGTAGCAAGCGTTGTGGTCTTAGGTCCGCTTACACGAATAAGAGCGATGGCCGATTCAAAACTGGGAGTGGCCAAGCCAACAATTGTATCTGAGTCGATCATGGGAAGGCGCATTTCTTGGCCCTGCGACCCAAGAAGGCAAAGAAATTTTTATTCTCTTGAATAAAAAGAACTTATGTGGGTTCGGTGGGATTACCGCTGTTAATTATAATGTCTCCGGAGGAGCTTATCTCTGCAACAATGGCGTCAGAGAGCTTTTGGGCCAGTTCTGGGTTTTCAGAGAGATGTTTTTTTCCGGCTTCACGTCCTTGGCCGATCAATTCACCTTCATAGGCAATCCAGGCTCCTTTCTTCTCCAGAATTTTATGCTCGATTCCCAGGTCGATGATGGAGCCTGTCTTGGAGATTCCCTCGTCGTACATGATATCAAACTCACATTCTCGGAAGGGAGCTGCTACTTTGTTTTTAACGACTTTTACTCTGGTTCGGTTTCCCACCACTTTACCGCTGGTCTCTTTAATTTGGCCAATACGGCGGATATCCATTCTTATAGAGGAGAAGAATTTAAGGGCTCGGCCACCTGGAGTTACCTCGGGGCTGCCAAACATCACACCGATTTTTTCGCGGATTTGATTGGTAAAGAGGCAAACACAATTTGTTTTGCTGACAATGCCAGTGAGTCGTCTCATTGCCTGGCTCATCATCCGGGCCTGGGCCCCGACGGTGGCGTCGCCCATCTGTCCATCGAGTTCTGCTCTTGAGACGAGGGCGGCTACAGAATCGATGACAATGACTTCGATGGAGTTCGAGCGAATGAGCGTCTCGGTGATATTGAGGGCATCTTCACCTGAATCTGGTTGGGAAACAAGTAAGTCATCAAGGTTCACACCCAAAATTTTGGCATATCTGGGGTCAAGGGCATGTTCGACATCAATAAAGGCGGCCAATCCACCATTTTTTTGAGCTTCAGCGATAACATTGAGTGCCAGTGTTGTTTTTCCCGAAGATTCTGGTCCATAGAGTTCGATGATGCGGCCTTGAGGCAGTCCTCCTACGCCGAGAGCAAGGTCAAGCGCTAGTGAACCTGTCGATATGACCGAAACATCCATTTTGTGGCTGGAACCAAGCCGCATAATGGAACCATCTCCAAATTGCTTGGTGATAGCTGAGATCGCCAGGTCGATATTTTTTTCGCGAGGATTGCTAGAAGAAGCGATGGTCTTGGGCGTGGAATTTTTGGCCATAATGTGTTTCAGTATTGATAAATCAAAAGAGTTTCAAAAGAGGAAAGTGGCTTTGAGTTTGTTTTTGGCAAGCAAGATATAGTGAATATATGTATATATGTTCGAAATTAACGAACTTCGCAGAGAGAAGCGTTCTCAGAAGAAATGGGGCTACGCATAAATTGTCCTTGCCAGAATCTCTGATCAGCAGTTGAAGAACTGGGTGTTACCCTTTATAAGTAAGGGCCCTTTCAATAAAACAATAAACTGAGTCATGAAGATTAAAGCCTATTTAAAACCCCACTGTGGATGGAGTAATGGTGTTCGCGCCGTAATGGAGAAACATGGGTTGGGATATGAAGATATTGATATCATCAACAGCCGTGAGAGTTACGCGGAAATGGTCGAACGATCCGGACAACCTTTGTCCCCATGCGTAGATATTGATGGTGTTATGCTGGCGGATGTGAGTGGCGAGGAAGTAGAGAATTATCTTTTGAGTAATGAAATGGTTAAACTGGCAGACAGTTCACCAGATGTTCCTCTTGATAGAGGCTGCTCCGATGAGGAGCATGAGAAGATGCAGCCTAAGCCGATCCGATTCTTTTAAAAATAAGAATCCAGTTCTTTTCTGAAATGGAGGCCGGTCTTTCTGTTCCGGTCTCTTTTAGTAAGAGGGTAGGTTTCATTGCCTTTCCTCTGATTATAGGGTTGCGAGATGTTTAGGAGGGAAGAGAGAACTCTTTCGTATGGAGAAAGGTGTAGATGCTCAGCGCCAGTTTTGGTCCAATTCCCTCAACGGTTTGTAGGTCCTTAACCGAAGCTTTCCGAATACGGTCAATTGACCCGAATGCATCCATCAAGGCGATGCGTCTAACTGAGCCGAGACCTTCTAACCCATCAAGGACGGATTCTCGGATTTTCTTTGAGCGCAGATCTGCGTTAAATGTATTGGCAAATCGATGCGCTTCGTCTCTTAGGCGTTGTAATAGCTGGAGAGAGGGATCGTTTAGAGGTAGATTGAGAGGATCCCGGCCATCGGAAAAATTGATGGTCTCCTTCTTTTTGGCCAGCCCGATGAGTTGTGGAGGTTCAATATCCAGCTGGATGAAGGCTTTGAGGGCTGCTGCGACTTGCCCTTTACCGCCGTCAATCACTACTAGATCAGGTAACCCTTTTTGTTCCTCGGTTAGTCGTCGATAGTGCCTGCCAACGACTTCTTCCATTGCCCGGAAGTCGTCATTGCCGATAAAACTTTTGATCTTAAACCGGCGATATTGAGCATTGTCAGGTTTGCCTTTGGTAAAGTGGACCATGGATGCGACAACGAACGTGCCCGAAATATGGGAGATATCAAAGCACTCTACGTTTAAGGGAAGTGTTGGAAGACTGAGAGCTGACTGGAGTTTTTGAAGGACTGTGTTATCCCCAAGGGTTGTTACGGAAGAACGGGTGAATTTTCGCGTTTTGGAGAGAGTTTTTTCGAGGGCAGATACGATATCTCGCAGTTCGGCCGCTTTCTCATACATTTGGGAAGTAGCGGCTTGTTTCATTTCCTCGGTCAGTTCTTTCAACCACTCTTTACTTTTCCCTTCGAGGAAGGTGCAGGCCTTTTCAACTCGAGAGTGGTAGGCTTCTACGCTCACGATATTTTCATGACCATAGAGTTCTGCTCGGACATCTTGATAAAGCTGATAGCGCCCATCATCTAGTTTGTGGGGGGTAGAGTCTTTCAGGAGGATGCCGAATTTACGCCGCATTTCTCCCAAAGTTTTACGTAAGAGTCCGGAGTGAGGGAAAGGGCCGAAATAGAGGGAATGGTCATCTTTTTTAAAGCGAACGTAGCTGAAACGTGGGATTTCAGAGGCTTTGTCGATCCGAACAAGTAGGAAACGTTTATCGTCGGTAAAGTCGGTGTTGTACTTTGGTTTCCACTGTTTTATGAGTTTCCCTTCGAGGATCAGTGCTTCTGGTTCTGATTTTACTTCAATCGTATCAAATTCGTGAATCATACCGACCAGCGCTCTTATTTTGGGATGCGTCAGCATTTGTCGGGAAGGTTGGAAGTAGGTGGAGACCCTCTTTTTTAGATTTTTCGCCTTTCCCACGTAAATAATAGCGCCTAATCGGTCCTTCATTAGGTAAACGCCTGGACAGTTAGGAAGTTGGCGAACTTTTTCTTTCAACTTACTTGGATCCAAGGCTGGCATTTTATCTAAATTAAAATAGGGTTACACCCTGCCAAAGACAGCTTGGTCAGAAGTGAAAAAATTAACCTATTGTTGCTAAATGGAAGGGTCCAGTCGTTTTGAATTAATTACACTAGGAGATGAGCTATTGCTTGGCCTCACCCCAAATGGGCATCTCACTTTCATTGGAAACGAGTTGAGACGCCATGGTGTTACATTGGATCGAAATGTTGTTATCCCAGATGATGCGGAATCAATTGGGCGCCAATTTCGTGAATCCTGGGCACGCGCGGATGTCATTCTGACGACTGGTGGATTGGGCCCCACTTGTGATGATCGAACACGTGAAACGATTGCAGATGTTTTGGGCCTACCTTTGGAATATGATCCAGCAGTAGAGCAGGAAATAGAGGATCGTTTCAATAAATTAGGATTAACGATTACGCCGAATAATCTCAAGCAGGCCTATAAGCCAGAGGGAGCCACTCTTTTAGAGAATCCACATGGAACGGCACCAGGTCTTTGGATTGAGAAGGATGAAAAAATCCTTATCATGCTGCCTGGACCACCCAATGAACTTCAGCCGATGTTTCTCTCGACAGTCCTGTCGGAGTTAAAAGAGCGAGGTAAGCTAACTGAGGGAGAAGCTTACTTGCAGATCAGGACATCTGGAGTGGGGGAGTCTTCCCTGGAAACACTTTTACAACCGATTTTTGATAAATACCCTGGGCTGGGAGTGGCTTTTTGTGCGCATCCTGGGCAAGTGGATTGTCGTCTTAGTTCTCCAGATTTTCGGATTTCAAAAGAAGGACTGCAAGCAATTGCGGATCAATGCCGTGATCTCCTGGGTGCCAACTTCATCTGCTATGGCCATGATTCGACAGAAAGAATTGTGTCTGCGCGTTTGAGAGAAAAGGGCCAAACATTGGCTGTTGCGGAGTCATGTACTGGAGGCTCATTGGCTAGCAGTTTCACAGGGCTACCGGGAGCTTCGAAGTTTTTTTCTGGTGCCATCATTTGCTACAATAATGATTCTAAAGTCCAAGCTCTTGGCATCCCGGAATGCGTCTTGAAGCAGCATGGAGCCGTTAGTCCTGAAGTCGCGGTGGCTCTCGCGACGGGCGTAGCGGAACATTTGGGGGCAGATTATGGCCTCAGTATTGCCGGATATGGTGGTACTTGCTGCAGTGAAGGAGATAAAAGGGAGAGTAAAGTTTATATAGGGCTGTGTACTCCTGAGGGCATTTGGTCTAAGGAGATTCGATTGGTTGGGGCAGCGGCGACAATCAAACAAAGAGCCGTTAGTGCCGCCCTCGATTGGTTACGGAGAACCTTATTTCATCAAGAAGAGATGGCAGGTCTTCCTGTCGAATGGCCACGAGCGGAAGCTAAGAAATTTCTTAGAGTGGCTAGAAGTTGCGAAAATAAGTCGCCTCCAAGCTCAGAGAAGTTTTAGGATGGTCGTTTTCGTTTAAATGGCTTCAAAAGCGTTTACTTTTATTTGTGGACCGGATGATTTTCTGGTTACTCGCCTAGGGAAGGAGCATTATGAAGCTCTTTCTGCGGAGGTTGAGGATGAATTCTCCCAGGAGATTATCAGTGGATTTGTTAATAACGTCGCTGATGTAGAAGCTGCCGTGAATCGTTTTCGCGAAGCGGTGCAGACCTTGGGCCTTTTTGGAGGGAAACGGGTTGTGTGGCTTAAGGACATTAACTTTCTAGCAGATACTGTTACGGGAAGAGCCGAGGGGACGTTAACTCAGGTTGGGGAATTGAAGACGGTCCTTGAGAGCATTGTCGCCGAGGAAGTTGGAGTGGTTATAACTGCATCCCCCATTGATCGCAGACGTAGTTTCCCCAAATGGTGCGAGGCGAACAGTCATTTTGAGTTGGTGGGTGATACTGGCCGTAACAGTGGGAATAATTGGCATGCATTGGCGGAAGAAGAGTGTCGAAAACTGGAGATATCGATTTCGGCCAATGCACTGGAGTTACTGCATGCCAAGATTAATGGAAATACTCGTTTGTTTTTTGAAGAATTGAACAAACTCGCAGCTTATCTAGGTGAAGCTGGAGCTGTGATTGAAGAAAAGCATGTCGAAGAATTAGTCCCAACTTTTGGAGAAGGAGATTTTTTTGAAGCGGCGGAGGCTTTCTTTTCCCGAAAGATAACTTGGACCCTGGATGCTCTCAAAAGACATTTTTTTGCTGGTAACGATGCTCGGGGGCTCCTGTCTGCTTTGCAGAACAGAAATCGATTGCTTATTCAGATTAGAGGATTGGTTGACGCTGGGGATATTCGTCTCGGAGGACGCGGGTTTGAAAAATCTTCCTTTGAAGCGGCGGCTCAGCGTTACGGAGAGTTTTTTGGGGAAGCTACTACTAAGAGTGCTTATCATATTTTTACGCAGAATCTCTGGTACCTCGGGAAACTGGCTAGCGGCAGTGCTTTGCCGACACTAAGGAAGTTGATTGATCATCAGAAAGAATTTGTTCGTGCCTTCGAAGAAATCCTGGAACGACCTAGTGATCAGGAAGCCATCATGACTGCAATGGCAGTCA
>CAXMUM010000007.1:0-243 GCA_964196585.1 uncultured Opitutaceae bacterium | reverse complement strand
CGGGGAGGGATTAATTTGTTCTAAAATGCACAGTTGTGTTACAGTGCTCCTTTTTCCATAGTTGAGAGATGAATTTACGGTCAGGTATAGCGTTGATGAGCCTTATGATTTGCACTTATGGGCAAATCGAAGCGAGTTCACGTGGGACTTTCAGTCCTGGGGATGAAGTGATCATCCAGCAAAAATGGTCTGATGCGGTAGAGACTCCATCTGGCCTTCGTTACATAGTTAAGGAAGAGGGAG
>CAXMUM010000006.1:26466-26752 GCA_964196585.1 uncultured Opitutaceae bacterium | reverse complement strand
CGCCAAGGCAGGCATACGCGGCCTGGTCGTAGGTGACGCTGTCAGAAATCGGCACAACGAGATTGATGGGGACAATGGTATAGTTCGCATGCGATGCGTACCCCGCTCCCATCGCAGCGACTCGCATACCTGACTCAAGACCCTTTCCATCGCCTCTTATTTCCAGAACTTCTCCCGCATTGGCATAGCCAAAAGGAGAGGTCTCTCTATCTGCGTCAGAACTTCTCCTAAAGTCTTTGATCGAACTCACTTCCGTACCCGGGCTGATCAATGAAGCGTGTACCTT
>CAXMUM010000006.1:0-26456 GCA_964196585.1 uncultured Opitutaceae bacterium | reverse complement strand
TCATATACTAACCTACCTATCATAAACCACAAATGTAATGCTATACTTCGCTAACGTATACTAACCAAGAAGATTATTGGCATTTTTTGAGACAGTCGCAATACGAGTTCCGTTTGCGCTGACAAAAACTTTTGTCTCAAGTTTAATATTCGCTCGTCATCACCAATGTATACTCTTTGGACTAATCTTCCTTCAATTTCATCATATTCTGTATTTGAAGGGATCAAATCTAAAGCTCTCTCACATTTCAGGCCCCAATAACCCCGATCAGACTTCAGGTGTTCCGCAAAGATAAGGGCCTGTCTCAACACCTCTCGAAAGCCGCTTGATGGAGGACAAATCGAGATGAAGCACTCGAATCGGGCCAATCTGCTTCAATGCGCCACTCACCTCAACGGGTTCAGCTACGTAATCCAGAATCTGTTCATCCAACATCTCACCATTGGACCCCAGCAGCAACAAACTCTCCTTCTCTCCTCTTTGGCTCTCCATCACAAGAACAGGTGGAATACCTCCCATGATACAATTTATGGCACAGGCCCGATGCGGCTTTCGTATCCCTGGATTCATGACGCCTAAATAACATTTCGAGTCCACAATTTCACCGCAGATCGTAAAATCATCCGCTATCATCGTCATCTGCAGGGGATTCGTTTGAGCTCCATCCACTTCTTCTATACTTCCGGAGACAACCTCTATCATCTGACCATGATCATTTTTAATCAGAGACCCCTGAAGAGTAACCTTATGTAAGTGATTCTCTTCTGCCATTTTTGTGGGAATCCCATGTTTAAACTCACTAACGAGATAATAGACCCCAAAATCATCACCACTTTCATCTGAAACAACGAGCAAGGGGACCGGAGAATTAATAAAAACCCCGCTAAACTCCTTCACTTCCAAGTTCCAGGAACCTGAACCAATCGTCTGTTGAAAAGCAGTAGCCATCACGGCAATCACAAGCACCAGAAAAAGAACTCCAATTGTAATCTTTCGAACAAAACTTCCCGAAGGGGGTGAAACCTTTTCTTCCCAACCGATAAAAAAATCGTCTCTTTCTGACATTCTTAAGTGATCAGGTTAGAGCCGGTTCGACATAGCATCCGGCATCGTTCGGGTTCGGGTTAAGGAAAACGCTACCCTCTTCTACTCGAATATCGAAGGTTGGTATTTTTTCCGTAAAAGGTTCAGGTGAACTTCCACTAGCTGGCACATACTGATAGCCATGCCAGGGACAGGTTAAACAACCTTTAATAAATTTTCCTTCAGCTAAAGGTCCATTCTGATGCTGGCATACCCCAGAGACTGCAGAAATTTTGTTTTCCTCATACAGAATGATTGCGACGCGCTCTCCACCAATCGTTACGCTAAAAGGGATATTTTCTCTCAACTGACCCACTCTGCAAACTTCGACAAAACCATCGTTCTCTTCTTTCCCTGGATGGAATCCATGATCAATACATCGCTGCTTCCAACCAGCTTTGAGATGTAAGCCAACCACCAAAGCGATTCCCACGCTCATGATCAGGACATACCCGATATGGGTTTCCGCCTGTAAAACACCGTAGGCCACATGAACAACCAAACACGTATAAGCTACATAAACCCCCATGTGCAGACTCTTCCAAATGGGTGCTGTTAGATTCGCCAACCAGAAATCATGACTCGTCGCAGCCATGACAAAAAGAATAAGTAACGCGATAAATCCAAAAACCTGAAACGGAAAATCCCCCATCCTCCCTCCGGACTCCGTTACAAAAACTGAAACGATCGGATTCATCTCAGCGCCTCCATGATAAATGAGTACGACTAGAACTGCGTGAATCAACGCCAACAGAAACAAGCTTACACCTAGATGCCTTCGATTATAGAGAAGCGGAAGCCATCGTTTATCCAATCGTGCCATCGGCCCAATAACTAAGACCAGGTGCAAAAGCAAAAAAGCAGTGATGGCTGTCGCCCGTATAAGTTGGATCTCAAGCGTCGCTTTGGAATTTAAGAAAATTCCGACACCTATAAATGAAACCAAACAAGCCAGTATGCCAACTATTAGAAAGAGATCGTATCGTTTCTTGAATGAATTCCATCCAACGCCTTTATAGGATACGCTCATCTGTGATTGGGCTCCTTCCCATCCAATTGTGTCGAAAGAGATTCGTTCACCACATACTTTGGACGGTGAAGCAAGGCAAAGACGAAAGCCGCCACAATGGCTGGCCCTATCACAAGCCAGATCAAACGATGTCGGTTCCGATGATAACGTTGCATACAAAAGTGGTTAACGATGCCGGGAATATTCCACTGGAGGAGCGGAACCTTTAATCCAGCGAAAGAGCAGATAGGGCCAAAAAATCATACAGCCGGGGATAAGTAGCACTCTAAAGCCCCGACTACCCTCCACCGCACCAGGATCGATCCGTTTGGCGCCACCGAAAAAAGCAAAAAACAATCCAAAACCAAATCCCACAGCGAGATAATATCCCAACAAACTCAATCCTGTTTCTATCATATACTTCTCATTATCTTACACCAGATTTGCATCCGCCATCACTTCCACCAAGGCCGGTCCATCATAATCTCTGGCTTCCGCCAAGGCCGCATCCAAATCTTCCTTACGTGTTACTCGAATGCCTTTGGCGCCACATATTTCCGCATACTTTGAGAAATCTGGATTATGCAAATCTGTTTTCCAAACGGTAAACTCGCCGGCGCGTTGCTCTTTGGATATTTTTCCCAGTTCATCGTTATGCAACAAAACATGAGTGATATTCATTCCATATTTTACCGCTGTCAAAATTTCCATCATATACTGGCCAAAACCGCCATCTCCACTCACACACCAAACGGGACGTCCATGATGAGGTGAATCTTCTTCCGTCGTCGCCGTCCAGGCTCCTATTGCAGCAGGATACCCGAAGCCAATCGAGCCAAGATAACCCGACATCAAGACACTTTGGCTTCCACTCGCTTCAAAATAACGGCCAAACGAATAAGTGTTGTTCCCCACGTCAACTGCGATGACCGCATTTTCCTGAGCAATCCGACTCATTGAGTCAAAAATAGCAGCCGAGGCAACTCCCTTACCTTGATCATCTTCACGACGGCTCGCTTTTTCCTCCCGCCAAATTCCCCATCTCTCTGCCACCTCTTCCTCCATTCCCTCCCGTGAAACATCCTCCGGAAAAGCCTCGTGCAGTAAATCCATTGTCCGTCCTATCTCTCCATAAACCAATGTCTCTATACCATGAAATCTACCCAGAGCCATCGGATCAAAATCGATTTGAATGGTAGGCAGATAGGGTGCAATGCCTGTGTGGTTGGCGAAAGACGCTCCAATCACGATCAAACAATCGCTCTCATTCATAAACCAACTGGCAATCGGAGTTCCGGAACGCCCCAAAACACCACAACCCAATGGATGGGTATCCGAAATAAGTCCCTTCCCCTTAAATGTCGTTACTATGGGCAAGTGAAGTTTCTCCGCAAAACGAATGATCGACTCCATCTGGAAACGTGCCCCATGCCCCACGACAATGATCGGTCGTTTTGCGCTACGAATCTGCTTGATCGTCTTCTCTAATTGGGCTGTAGGAGGAGCCACGTCCAGATCCGTCATCCGACCCTCTGGACTACTCGCTTCCGCACCTTCAGGCGCAGCTGTTTCCTGCACCTCATTTGGTAGGACCAGTGTTACAGGATTGCGCGTCAACAGAGCATTCTTCAATGCCAGAGAAACCAGCTCTCCATGTTTGCTATCAGCATAAACCGTATGATTGAAGGCTGATACATCCTTAAAGGCTCCCTCTAAATTCACTTCCTGAAAAGCACCTGGACCCAAGACCTGAGTATCAATCTGACCACTCATGGCTAACAGAGGAACTCTATCCACCTTCGCATCATAGAGGCCTGTCATTAGGTTGGTAGCCCCCGGTCCCGCTATGGTAAAACAGACCGCCGGTTTACCCGTCAGTTTGGCATAAGCAGAACAGGCAAAGGAAGCAGCGCCCTCATGCCGGATTCCAAAAAACTGCAGATTACCTGCTTCTTCTTGCAGACGAAAAGCATCGGCCATTCCAAGATTCGAATGCCCGACCATTCCGAACACCTGACGAACCCCCCAATTAACCAATGTCTTCGCCATAACATCGGCAATCGTTTTGACCCGTTTCTCTTCTTCTTCAATCGCTATGTAAATCCCATCTTCACGCTCCTCCACCGCATATTTGGAGAGGCTGTCATTATGCCCTCCAGGGGAGTCACCCGTCATCGGATCGAAATCCCATCCATGCCATGGGCAACGCAACCAACATTTACCGTCTGCCCCTTTTTCAATCGAACCTTCACCCAGTGGACCACCCTGATGCGGGCAGCTATTATCAATCGCGCCGTATTCGCCATTCAATCTGCTCAAGGCAATCGATCGTGAACCTGCCAAAACAGTTGTCACCCGCCCATCCTCTAAACCAGGTAGATCGAGAACTTTATGCCATTTCAAACGAGTATCATCAGTCATACGAAAATAAGTTTAGGGTAGTCTCGTTACGATACGTTCTAAGCGCATCCATAAGAGAGAGGGCAACGGATTAAAGTGGGGTTAACTCATTGCAGAATACACAACTTCTTAATTTTGTGAAGCCACCACTTCTCTTTTGTTCAAACATTCCCAAAACTTGACCTTTAAGATCCTGTCTGTGACATGACTAAGACCCCTTTTGGGGGCATAGGGCCACTTTAGGCCAAATTCCTGGTAGCAATGAAACTCATGCAATCGATACAAATAAACGGATATAGCGGGCTCTGGTTTGACCTGAAGAAGCTCGCGATCGGGTGGCACGAAGTCCTCGTGCTGGAGGAGAACGGTGAGTGGATCAAGCAGAAGCAATGATAAGGCAGCCGAACCAGTCGCTGCAGACAACCCAGACCGTGGACTAAAAAGGATCGGGGGATAATTCTTGATGCTTCTTCTCTAATTTAAACCTTTCCCTCTAAAAAACTCGATCACTCAGGAGAGTTTAAGAAAACTAAAACAGTCACTGTTTCTGCCAGATCTGCCAACGTTCATCATGATCATCGAATACCGAAAGCCCACTGTGAGCAGGTTCATCATGCAGCAGTGAAAAATAAGGTTCAATATACCTCTCTCGATCTTCAAATGTCATGGGAAAAGGCGGTCCATCTGGATCAGGCTTTCCGTATTGATAAATCCCCACCAGAATTCCCGATTCACTCAAGAGGTTGGCGATACGTGGTCCGTAATCCTTCCATCTTTCCATAGATATCGCACAAAAGAAGGTCCGTTCATAACAGAGATCAAAGCTTCCCTCCACAAGGGGTGTCTCAAAAAAATCATTACAGATGATGGCGTCGGCCAGATAACCTATTACTTCCCTAGCACTTTCGATGGCACCTTCAGAGAAATCGACTGCTGTCACAGCATGACCCTCTTCATAAAAGTCCTTTATTTCATAACCGTATCCACAACCAGGGATAAGAACTTTCTGCCCTTCAGATAACCCAGCAATATATGCCTTTAGCAAAGGAGGACTGCTACCTAAATCCCATTTGGTATTTTGAGTTCGATATCGATCTGACCACTCATGGGGTTTCATTTCACAGATCCAGATTGACCAAGACTCTGCCCATATGTGATGCCTTCAACATACGATCCATCTCAGTCGACAGCTCAAACAAAGGAACTTCTCTATAAATAGTTCCTAGCGATGAGGGCTTCAAATTCGTAGCCAGTTTTTTCCAAATACGTTTACGCCCAGCCATCCCACAATTCTGCGCATCAATACCAATAAGTGTGACTCCACGCAAAATGAATGGATAGACAGTTAGAGGGAGATCGGGAGAAGCCACATTTCCACAACATGTCACCACTCCGAGAGGTTTTGTCGATTTGATCGCAGCGGCTAACAATTCTCCACCCACTGTATCCACTACTCCCGCCCATCGGGCTTTTGCTAGAGGGCGATCCAAACTCTGCCGCAAGCTGTCCCTCCCGATCACTTCCTTTGCTCCCAACTTCTGCAAAAAACCTTCCGCTTCAGGCTTTCCTGAAACCGCAATCACTGTGTAACCCAACTTTGCTAAAATCGCGACAGCGATACTGCCCACACCACCGCTAGCACCCGTGACAAGAATTTCTCCATCATCAGGCTCAATAGATTCAGCTAGCTTTTCCACTGACATCCCAGCTGTAAACCCAGCCGTACCGTAGCTCATACTTTCTTTTAGTTCTAGCTCTTCAGGTAAGCGAACCACCCAATCTGCCGGAACACGAATATACTGCCCGAATCCTCCAGAGGTATTCATCCCCAGATCATAACCGGAGACAATGACCTCTTCTCCTATGCTGAATGCATCCGTTGCACTTTTTTCAACGATTCCAGCCGCATCAATGCCAGGCGTATGAGGATATTTTTTGGTAACAGCTTTATTCCCCGACGCTGAAAGAACATCTTTATAGTTCAAGGAAGAATACTTGACTCGAACCAATACATCTCCGGGAGGCAAGTCATCGATCAATCGATTCTGTAACTTACACTCAAATACATCTGCCCGAACTTCTTCGACGACTAGAGCCCTAAAACTTACCTTTTTCACGACCATTCCTGCTTACTCATTTTTCAGTAAATGAGACAACCAATAAAACGAACAACAATCTCTTAGTTTTTTTCGAAGAAGAGAGAAAGGGTATTACCAAAGCTTACCTAGCTCTTCTAAGTCTGATTTAGCCAAATCCTCTGGCGACATGGCCAATTTAATATCCAACTTCGCATTAAAGGTAAGAAACCATGGTTCGGCAATTCTTGGTAATCCTGATGAATCCTCGAGATTCACAATCATTGTAACGCCCCGCTGCCCTTCATGGTTTGTAAAATAAACAGCTTCAGGCTCAATTGAATCCATAATTTTTCCAAGTTTCTCCCCAGCGCTGCCATCCTTCACCGCTGCATTAAATTCCAGATTCGGTATTGTAACATTTAAAATAAACTTCATTTTTTATATCCTTTTTCTTTCTCCTAACAATCCAATTGAAGAGCAACGAGCACCCTTCAATACTCCGGTAGATTGATAAAAATTTTGTGGGTCCCGCTATATATTAAATACTGACCACAGTTAGAAGTAAGAGCAAGCTAGGAATCCATTTTGAAACCCCACTCTTTGTCCATATGCGCTTTGCTGAATAGGTAACAAGCTTTCTAGACATCCACTAAAAAAAAATACCTAATTCTGCTTATAGCGTAACGCCTCCTTAAACCGCTGTTAACCCATGAACATGACCACACTTTCCTCCACTCTTGATATCCATTCTGAATACGAACTATCCGAAGCACAAATTCAGAATTTCCGACGTGATGGTTTCATCAAACTCAAAGAAGTTCTCAGTCCAGAGGTTCTCGAATACTATGGCAGAGAGATTTCCTCCAAGGTAAAGGAGTTGAATACCGAAGAACGGCCTATCGATAAAAGAGACACTTACGCCAAAGCTTTTCTCCAAATCATTAATATCTGGCGTCATAGTGAAGTGGTGAAAGAGTTTGTTTTAGGCAAACGCCTGGGTCGTATCGCTACTCAACTACTAGGGACCAACGGAGTAAAGATCTACCATGATCAGGCTTTATACAAAGAGCCTGGTGGTGGTTTTACCCCTTGGCATGTCGATCAACACTACTGGCCACTTGAAACTGATAAAACCGTGACTGCATGGATTCCCCTGCAAGCTGTTCCCATGGAGCTCGGCCCCCTCGAGTTCAGTGTCGGAAGCCAAAAGATCATAACAGGACGTGATCTAGCGATCAGCGATGACAGTGAAAAAGAGATCAATGCTAGTCTCAAACGATCCAATCTCCCCACCAATAGCAGTCCATTCGATCTTGGAGAAGTAAGTTTTCACTATGGTTACACCTTCCACAGAGCCGGGCCCAATGATTCCGATACGCCACGCGAAGTGATGACCATTATCTATATGGATAGTGAGATGCGTCTGGCAGAGCCAAAAAATAAAAACCAACAGGTTGATCGGGATGCCTGGTGCCCTGACGCCAAGGTAGGCGAAATCATCAATACCGAACTGAGTCCTTTGGTCTACCAGGTAGAAAATTCAGCTTAAAACCTTACCCAGAAGTCCTTTTTTCGAGAAAGTATTCAAAACGGGAGAGATAAAGGCTCAAAAAATCTGAAAAAACTTGTGAAAGAGAAATGAAATCTCTTTCTTGACTATCCTCTGCGCCCGTACAGCAGGTCAATCCTCCCTGAAATAGTTCCCTCCACTTTTCGATAGTTCCAATATGTACCGCTTCGCCATTTTCCTCCTATTTTTCGGAATCTGGATCATTTTTTCCGGTCAGTTTGATGCCTTTCACCTGACTTTGGGCATTCTATCATCAGCTTTCATCACTATTATCTCGTCAGACTTTCTCTTTGTTGACCGCTCTAAAAGTCTCGGTAAGCGATTAAAGGAAGCTTGTCTCTTCCCCGGGTATTTCCTCTGGCTGCTCTACCAAATTCTTTTATCCAATATCCATGTACTGAAACTAGCCCTTTCACCAGGCGGGATGAAACAGGTCGAACCTTCGGTGGTCCGAATCAAAACGAAATTAAAGACAGATTTCGGCAGGTATGTTCTAGCAAACTCCATCACACTGACGCCCGGAACAATCACAATCGATATGCAAGACGATGAGCTTATCATCCATTCTATCAGTGGACATACAGCCACCGGCGTAAAAGACGACGCAATGGAACGCAGAATCTCAAAAGTCTTTGAAGGGGGAGAGATTTAGGCAGTGGAAAACTTCTTCACTCTTACGGGCATTGCAGTCTTCGTTCTCATGCTGCCGATTCTTTATCGGGTTGCTTCAGGACCAACCGCTATCGACCGCATAGTGGCCGTCAACGTCATTGGGACTAAGACAACTGTTCTGCTTATTCTCATCGGGAGCATTTTTGGCCGGGTAGACATGTTCGTCGACTTCGCTTTGACCTATGCTCTCCTGAACTTCATCGGATCACTGGCTGCAGCTCGTTTTCTGGATCGAGTGAATCCTGAAAAGCAGCTCTCTAACCTCCAAGCAAAAAAATAGCCGCATGACCTTGAATATCATCTGCATTACACTGGTCTCTCTAGGCATTCTTTTCTTTCTCGGCGGGGCAGTCGGCATCCTCCGTTTTCCAGATTTCTACACGCGCATGCACGCCGCAGGAAAGGGCGATACCATGTCGATCTTTCTTATCCTAGTGGGAATCGCCGTCTATCAGCTACACGACTTTTCCTTAGCCAATGTTCTCGTCGCAGGTAAAATTCTCTTCATCACCCTGTTTATCATGCTGACAAGTCCTACCAGCACACACGCTCTCATCAGAGCTGGCTATGAAGAAGGACTGAAACCCTGGACCCGAAAGATGACGAAAGGCAAATCCGACTCATGATCTGGGCATTCGATTTAATCATTCTGATCTTTCTGGTCATTACAGCGATTATTTCCCTGCAAGTCAGAGACCTGTTGAGCGCCGCTATGATTTTTGGAATCTACAGCTTCCTCATGTGCTTGCTCTGGGCTGAAATGGCAGCGGTAGATGTCGCCTTCACCGAAGCAGCCGTCGGAGCCGGAGTCAGTTCTGTCTTTCTCATCGCCACCGTCTTTCGCACCTCAAGGAGGTCATCCGATTGAAAACCCTAGGATTAATCGCTGTCTGTATCACCGGATGGCTTCTGCTTTCCGCCGTTAGTGATTTCCCCGAATGGGGTGATCCACATTCTCCGGCCAATAGCTATCGGCTTTCTCAACACTATATAACAGAGACGTTTTCCGAGACCTCCGTTCCCAACATGGTCACAGCCGTTCTGGCTGATTATCGAGGTTATGATACCATGTTCGAAACGGTGGTCATCTTCACCGCAGGGATTGCCATCATCGGCATTCTCCGTCGTTACGGACCCTCAGGGGATGCTGTACCAAAGCCCGATGCCTTCACAGAGAGGCCGAAAGATGACCTCATCATTCAGACCACTTGTCGGCTCCTTATCCCCATCATTCAACTCTTCGCCCTGTATGTCATTGCACATGGTCATCATAGCCCAGGAGGAGGCTTCCAGGGAGGCGTCATTTTTGGTGCCAGCTTCATCCTACTTGCTCTGGCTCATGACCTCAAAACAGCTCAAAAAAGAGTTCCCGAAAGTCGCATCCTTACACTAGCTGGAATCGGTATTTTCATCTATGCAGGTTTCGGATTTGCCTGCCTCCTCCTTGGCAATAATTTTCTCGATTACAGTATTCTCCACAAAATCATGCCAGCCACTCCTATAGAGGCCCGTTCTCACAGTATGCTTGGCGTGGAGATAGGCGTCGCCTTTACAGTGACTGCTATCATGTTCTCAATCTACTCAAACCTTGCCTCAGGCGGCAAAATGAAGGAGGGCCTCTAGTCTCATGGAATTCCTCGAGTCCATCTCCGGTAAATTCAACTACTGGATCTACATTGTGATCATGATGATTGGGCTATACGCCATGATCTCAAAAAACAACCTGATCAAAAAATTGATCGGTATGTCTATTTTCCAGACCGCCATTATTCTCTTTTATGTCTCCATTGGCGTAAAAGACGGAGCTACTATTCCGATCCTTCATCACGACCAGGCTCACGCCACAGAGCATCCCTATGAAAGTGTTCTGCACCCCTCCGAAGTAGTCGATCATCATACTGAAGCTTCCTCTCCTACTGCCATCAACCCCGACGAATTTGCAAATCCCTTGCCTCATGTCCTCATGCTCACAGCCATTGTGGTGGGTGTGAGCACTCTGGGGGTTGGCTTAGCGGTGACCCAAAAACTATACAGAGAATTCGGTTCTATCGAGGAAAACGAAATAATCGAAAAGATCACGTCTGGCCAATGATCGAGCAATCTCCTGCCTTCATCCTTCTCGCCCCTTTCTTCGCCGCGATCATAGTGGCATTAGTGGGTATCCGTTTTCGCTGGATCTGTCTCCCACTTGTCCTGATCAGTTTGCTGATTTCTGTCGCTGCCAGTCTCTGCACCCTCTTTCGGGTCCTCAACGAAGGTACACTTCGCTACTTCCTTGGTGGATGGGAACCTCCATTCGGAATCGAATACCGTATTGATGGTCTCAATGCACTTGTCGCAATCGTCATCTCCGTAGTTGCATTGATCGTTGGCATCTACTCCCGACAGAGAGTTATCGCTGAAACACCAGATAAAGTATCTCAGTTCTACACCCTCTATCTTCTGTTGGTTGCCGGATTGATCGGTATGGTGATAACAGGTGACGCCTTCAACCTTTATGTCCTCCTAGAGATCTCCTCACTCACTAGTTATGGCTTGATCGCCATGGGGCCCAAGAGAGCCACCTTGGCTTCTTTCAAATACATTATCATGGGAACAATCGGAGCCTCCCTTTACCTTCTCGGCGTAGGCTATCTCTACATCAAGACTGGTTCCCTGAACATGTTCGATATTCAGGAGCAGTTGGTGGCCCAAGAGCTCTTTGGATCTCAATCAGTGATGGTGGCTTTCATACTAATAACCATTGGTGTGTGGATTAAAATGGCTTTCTTTCCTCTGCACGCATGGTTACCCAATGCCTACGCTTACGCACCCACAACCACCAGCACTCTCTTAGCGCCATTGGTAACCAAAGTCATGATCTATATCATGATTCGAATGATGCTCACTGTATTCGGTCCTCAATACAGCTTTGTTCAATTGGACTGGAATGATGTCGTTATCTGGATGGCAGTCATTGCCATCCTATCCGGATCAGTAACAGCTCTGGCCCAAAAGGATCTACGCAAGATGCTCGCCTTTCTCATCATTGCCGAAGTCGGCTACATGGTAGGAGGCGTCTGGCTCGCGGAACAAGCAGGAATGGTCGGAGCGATTTATCACATCATCAGTGATGCCTTCATGACACTTTGTGTCTTCCTCTTTGCCGGAATTATTTTTGCGAAGACAGGAAAGAGAGAGATCAACGCCGTCGAAGGAATGTTTAAAAAAATGCCTCTTACCATGATGGCATTTGTAGTTGGTGCTTTTTCACTTATCGGAATTCCTCCCACCTGCGGGTTCTTTAGCAAATGGTATCTGATACAGGGAGGTCTTAATTCTGGCCACTGGGAATATGTCGTCGCTCTGCTTATCTCCAGCTTGATCAATGCTGTCCTTTTCTTCCGCATTATCGAGATCGCCTACTTTGGGGCGAAGCCAGCCGAAGGCCATGACCACCATCACTCCGATGATCACGCCAAAAGATCCGAAGCATCTCCTTCCATGCTGATTCCTCTCCTTGGGACAGCAACTCTGCTTCTCGCTATCGGTATCTTCAATCAACCTATCATCCGAATCATCACCGATTTTGTAGTCGCTACCGGTATTCGCTAATATGACACCGACAAACATTACCAGTTTTATCCCAGTCCTGGCTTCCCTTGTTTCTCTCCTGGCGGTTCTGCCAATTGTTTTTTTCGGTCGTAAACCAAACTTGCGAGAAGGCTGCACATTTTTGGCGGGATTTATAAAGCTCGGATTAGTCCTCTCGATGCTCCCGGTTATCCTGGCAGGAAACACTATCGAATACACCATCTGGGAAATTGTACCTAATCTTTCTATCGCCTTTCGCGTCGACAGTTTTGGCATGATTTTCGCTTTGGTTGCCTCATCCCTCTGGATCATCACATCGCTTTATTCCATCGGTTATATGCGTGGTCTCAAGGAGCATTCTCAGACTCGCTTCTATTCATTCTTCGCTGTCTCTCTTTCGGCAACGATCGGCGTCGCTTTCGCAGCCAACCTTTTTACGCTTTATCTCTTTTACGAGATGCTTTCGTTAGCAACCTTTCCTCTGGTTACTCATCATCAGGACAAGGAGGCCCGCACCGGTGGGCGGACCTACCTTACCTACCTGCTCAGCACCTCGATCGGATTTGTTCTGCCTGCTCTCATTTTTGTTTTCCTCAAAACGGGCAGCAGTATGGATTTCACTAGCGGTGGATTTCTCAGTGGGCATATCGGCGCAACCGAAGCCCTGGTCCTCCTGCTACTCTTCACCTTTGGTTTCGCCAAAGCTGGACTAATGCCTTTTCATTCATGGCTTCCAGCAGCCATGGTCGCACCGACGCCAGTCAGTGCCCTGCTGCATGCTGTCGCCGTCGTTAAGGTCGGCGTCTTTTGCATTTTGCGTGTTTACTCAGGAGTATTCGGAATTGAGTTTCTAAAGGAACTGGACCTTGGAACCATCATTACCTGGATCGCCGCTTTCACGATCATCACCTCTTCTTTGATAGCTTTGTCGCAAGATAATCTTAAGAGACGACTGGCGTTTTCCACCATTGGCCAGCTTTCCTACATCATCCTTGGAATGGCCTTGCTTACTCCCATGGGGGCTACCGGTAGCATGATGCACATCGCCATGCATGCATTTGGTAAAATAACCTTGTTCTTTTGCGCTGGAGCCATCTTTGAGGCAACTGGTAAAAAGTACATAAGTCAAATGGCAGGAATCGGGAAACGCATGCCGATTACCATGACCGCCTTTTTCATAGGTTCACTAAGTGTCGTTGGTATTCCACTCGCAGGAGGTTTCTGGAGTAAGTTCTACTTGCTTTATGGAACCGTACAGGAAGGCCAATATATTATGTTAGGCGTACTACTAACCAGTTCGCTGCTGAATGCTGCCTACTTTTTTCCCATCGTTTTCAAAGCGTTTTTCTGTAAACCGGAGGAAGCTCAATTCGAAGCGAAAGTTGAAGAAGCCCACCCCGCTGCGGTCATAGCTCTTTCTTTTACAGCTCTGACTACAGTCGTGTTCTTTTTCTATCCCGAACCTTTTTATTCATTGGCCGAAGCAGCAGCCAGCCAATTCACCGCCTTTTGATTAAACGTTATGCAAGAAGAAGAAATAAAGATACTTTCACACGAACCTTGGGCTGGTTTCAAAAAGGCTTTCATCATAGTTTTCACCCTACTTTCAATTTATTTACTGATCATTCTCTTGTCCTCGCCGGACGGAGGAGCGGCAAACCTTCATCATTAACTAAAGCCCTCCAGAAATTTATTAACGCATTCAACCATGAGCGATTCATCTCATAAATCAAAAACCGCAAAGATCGTCATAGCTGGGCTGTTCATCCTCTGCACACTGGGCGCCCTACTCGACTTTCTGTTTCTATCCGATTCGTTCGATAAGCACGCGAAATTCGAATGGGAAAACTGGCCTGGATTTTATGCGGTTTACGGATTTGTGGCCTGCGTTCTACTTGTATTAGTGTCAAAATACATTCTTCGCCCCCTGGTAAAGCGAGACGAGGACTACTATGAATAATCCACTTCCTCCCCAGTTGATTATCCTGATCGGAGGCTTGCTGATTCCACTGTTTAAAGGCAAGCTGAGGTTAGCGTATATGCTAGCTCTACCCATATTCGCTTTTTTCAATTACCTGCAGTTGGAGGAAGGCATTTACTGGACGTACTCATTCCTCAGCTTCGATTTAGTTCTGGGTCGGGTGGATAAGTTGAGTCTGATTTTTCTGAATGTATTCATCTTGCTCAGTGTTATCGGTGTCATCTACAACAGCCACGTAAGAGGAAAAATGGAGCATTTTTCCAGTTTTCTCTACGCCGGGAGCGCTATGGGTGTTATTTTGGCTGGGGACCTAATTACATTTTTCATTTTTTGGGAACTACTTACGGTTGGCGCGGCCTTCCTCATTCTTGTTCGCAAATCTTCCCGTTCGCTTGGAGCAGCGATGCGTTACTTGATGGTGCACGTGGCCGGAGGATTAGTCTTATTAGCCGGAATCGTTTTATATATAAACGAGAACGGATCGTCAGATTTCGGACATATTGGGCTAGGTGGTGTTTCCAGTTACTTAATATTCTTTGGCTTCGGGGTAAACTGCGCCTGGCCAATCCTGCACTCCTGGCTATCTGATACTTACCCGGAATCTACCCCTGGGGGAATCGTATTCATGGCCACCTTTACCACTAAGGCCGCCATCTACGCTCTGCTCAGAGGTTTTCCTGGAGAGCCTTCCCTTATTTGGATTGGCGTTGGCATGGCTACTTTTCCAATATTCTACGCAGTCATTGAAAACGACCTTCGAAAAGTATTAGCCTACAGCTTGATCAATCAAGTAGGGTTTATGGTGGTTGGCATTGGTATCGGTACAGGGCTTTCGATGAACGGTTCGGCAGCTCATGTCTATAGCGACGTTCTATTTAAAGGGCTCTTATTTATGTCAGTCGGTGCCGTTATGTATCAAACGGGCAAAGTAAAAGCAACCGAGCTAGGCGGCCTTTTTAGGAGTATGCCATTCACTGGCATCTGCTGCATCATTGGAGCAGCATCTATATCCGCGTTTCCACTTTTCAGTGGATTCGTCAGCAAATCTATTATTATGACTGCGGCGGCGGATGGAAATCACTCCATCGTATGGCTCGCATTGCTGTTCGCATCTGCTGGGGTTTTTCACCACGCAGGCATCAAAATTCCGTTTTTTGCATTCTTCTCTCACGATTCTGGCATTCGGGTAAAAGAGGCGCCGATTAATATGCGCATCGCCATGGGAATAACTGCGGTGGGTTGTATTGCTATTGGAATCTTTCCAAATCAAACCATCTACCCGCTACTACCATTCGATGCCCCCGTTTACGTGCCCTATACCTTTGCTCACGTTATGGGCCAGAGCCTGCTATTGATGTTTTCCGCTCTCGCCTTCACTCTGCTGCTTTTAGGAGGTATTTATCCAGCAGAAATTCGTTCCATAAATATCGACTCTGATTGGATCTACCGCAAAGGAGGCCGTCTCTTCTATTCATTCTTTGATTACAGCCTGAACGGAATCAACGCATTGGCGCACAAAATATTCATTACGGGAGCAACGGCCAATATCTGTCGCATCGCCAAAGAAGGCCCAGCCAAGGTTATCATTTTCCTAATGACTCCTTATTGGACATTGACCGGGAACAACGCCCAGAAACAAGCCCTCAAGCGGAAGAACATCCTCCTCCAAATCGAAAAAGGCGCCTTTCCTATCGGAATCACTGCCTGCCTCGCTGTTCTTTTGTTGGGAATTCTTTTCTTCTTCTAGAAAAACGTTTTTCCCATTCATTTTCTTTTCCTAGAAAGAGAGAATTACTTGCCTTACGTAAGGCTCTATGTTCGCTTCGCGGTCTATGCGTATTAGTGCATTCCAAGGCCTCCGTCCATCACAAGCAGTCGCTCAAGAGATTGCCTCTCTTCCCTATGATGTGGTTTCCACTGAAGAAGCCCGCTCAATTGCCCAAGACAATCCCTTAAGCATGCTGCATGTTGTTCGAGCGGAGATTGATTTTCCAAAAGGAACAGACCCCTACTCTGATGCCATTTATCAGAAGGCGAAAGAAAATCTCGATCGACTTCGGAAAAACGGGGATCTCATCCGTGAAAACGAGCCCAGTCTGTTTATCTATCAACAACAGATGGGGACTCATATCCAAAGAGGTCTGGCGGCCCTCTGCCACATCGATGATTACGAAGCCGGACTGATCAAAAAACATGAGAATACGCTGCCTAAAAAAGAAAACGACCGGACACGCCTAACAAGCGATCTCTCTGCCAATACGGGTCCTGTCTTCCTCACATACCCTGATGATTCTACAATTGATGGTATTGTCGAAAGCACTTGCCAGACATCACCTCTTTACGACTTCACTGCCAAAGATGGAATCCGTCACACCGTCTGGAAAATTTCCAACGAAGAATCATATCTCTCAGCCTTCACCACGATACCTGCCTTCTATGTGGCCGACGGTCACCATCGCTCTGCCAGTGCTGCCAGAGTAGGAAAGGAAAGACGAGAGGCTAATCCGAATCATAATGGAAACGAAGATTACAATTGGTTTCTCACTGTCCTCTTCCCTGCGTCTCAGCTCAAAGTCCTCGCATACAACCGATTAGTGGCAGATCTAAATGGACATAGCCCTGAAGAGATTCTCGAATCGCTTAAAAAGACACCTGGCCTCACCCTTTTCGAAAACCCCTATCCAGAACCTGAGAATCCAGGTGAAGTCAGCCTCTACCTCAACGAAAAATGGTATGGACTGAAATTGAAAGTAAGTTCCAATGCGGATCCGGTCTCAAGACTCGACATCAGTATGCTCCAGGATCGCGTTCTCTCTCCGCTGCTTGGCATCGATGATCCTCGCACCAATACGCGCATCGAATTTGTCGGCGGCATTCGTGGAACTACAGAACTGGAAAAGCGAGTCGACACTGGTGATGCGGCAATGGCCTTTTCTCTTTACCCTGTCAGTATCCATCAATTGATAGATATCTCGGATGCCGATCAGATCATGCCTCCCAAGAGCACCTGGTTTGAGCCCAAATTACGCTCCGGCCTTTTCGTCCATACTTTCGAAGAGTAGTTACTGAAACACTTCAGAATTAATATGGATACACCTCTATCGGAAATCTGTAGACCGAAATACCCGTTGCTATTCGCCAATAAAAAAGCCCTCCAATAATGGAAGGTTTTTCGAAAATAACGTAAGAATCGATTTACGAGCCTGAACGTTGGCGACGAAACTTGGACTGGAACTTTTCAACACGCCCAGCTGTGTCGACAAAACGTTTTTCGCCAGTATACGCAGGATGCGAATCACTGGTTACATCGCGCACAACAAGGTTGTATTCAACGCCATCGATTGTTTCCTTCCGCTGTGAAGTAAGCGTAGACTTGGTTAGGAATTTCTTTCCTGAGGAAACGTCTACGAAACAGACGTCATTGTATTTTGGATGAATTTCGGATTTCACGACACAAAAACGGTTTAATTAACCCTGGCGAGCTTTGAAGCGAGGGTTAGACTTGCAGATCACATAGACTCTTCCCTTGCGGCGGACAACCTGACAATCAGGGTGACGGCTCTTGGCGGATTTCAGTGATGAGACAACTTTCATAAGGAGGCCAAAACATGCATCTCAAATAGATCTGTCAATACCTTTGAGAGACTTTCTTATGAATAAATTGACCTGAAAATTGACGAAATATCCAAAGATATTCCTTCTTTCCGAAAAATAGATCTAATTGAGAGAGAGATCTTCCGGTTCTTCAGAGGCGAGACGCAACTCGGGATCTACCTTCGTCAGAATGGAACGCCACAGGTCCTCACCCTCATACTCATTCATCAATTCCACATCGACAGGTGCAACCACCCAGGTGTTTTGGGTGAGCTCATTCTCCAACTGGCCCTCTCCCCATCCGGCATAACCCACAAAAGCGCGCATGGCCATATCAGTTCCGCCAGAGACCATCTCTCCGGCCTTCTCCGCATCCAATCCAAAATAGAGTTTAAAGGCACCCAGACTCTCCGAAGCCTGCCAGGCAGAAAGAATGATCTGACGGTCACCCACAGGACCTCCAACAAAGACCGGAATCTCAGACAAATTATCTGTGACCACCTCCGTTTTGAACTCTCCCAAAGACTTTCCCAAAGGACGATTCAAGATAACCCCCACAGCGCCCTCATCACTATGGGCGGAGATCAAAACCACAGAATGCTGGAAACTGGGATCGGTCATACTCGGATGCGCCAATAAGAGCGACCCAGCCAAGTTTCCGGTCATGTACCCACGTCTACTCATACCTCGTCTCATAACTTAACCATTGCGACACCCGCTTCAACCAGAATATCTCGAACAAGATTATCATTATGATAATCCTTGTGAAATTTCACCATTCGAATGCCTGCTGCTGCCATAATTTTAGCACAATTGATACAAGGAAAATGTGTTACGTAAGCGGTGCAGCCTTCAACACTGCTCCCGCGTCTCGCCGCATCAGAAATCGCGTTTTGCTCAGCATGAACAGTTGCCTGTTCATGACCATCACGAACCTTCGATTCATGGGGAGAACCCGGTAAAAATCCGTTATAACCAGCTGCAATAATACGGTTTTTCTGCTCTCCTGAAGAAACAAGGACACAACCAACCTTCAGACGTTCGCATATCGAACGAGTCGAAATGAGAAATGCTGTTGCCATAAAATATTCGTCCCACGACGGGCGTGAGGAAAAACTCTCCGTCGCATGAACAACTAAATCTAAAAGTGAAGAATCGTCTGACATCGTATTAAGCAAGGTGTAGCCTCTAAAAAGCTGAGGTAAAAGACAAAATATTTATAACCTCCCTCATCTAGCTTTCATCTCTCGTCGATCTACCCTTAATACCATTAAGTCAATAGCCAGAGTCCACCTTCTCCAAGAAATCTCTCGTAAAGCTCGGCACAACTATTCCATTGCATCACTTCATCATCACATGAGAGAAAGAACACTCTAACAGTCATACTATCACTTCCATTCACATGCCTACCACAGAGGAAATTGTCGAATACTGCAATGAACGCACAGGGTTGCCTGATTTTCCAGACTTTCCAGGCGCCTTTAACGGCCTTCAGGTTGAAAACAACGGGCAAATCACCCGGATCGGTGCAGCTGTCGATGCAGGACTGATCCCCTTTCAAAAAGCGGTTACTGAAAAAGTCGACTTTCTCATCGTCCATCACGGCATGTACTGGGACCAACCCAAACCGCTAACTGGCCCAAACTACCAAAAAGTTAAGACCTTGCTCGATGGAAACTGTGCACTCTATAGCTGTCATCTTCCCTTGGACTCTCACGCCGAAATTGGCAATAGTGCACTCCTCGCCCAGAAACTGGAACTATCATCGACTCGAACCTTTGCACCCTATGAAGGAAGGGATATCGGACTCATCGTCAAAAACCCCTTCACTCGAAGCCAATTAAAAGAGCGTCTCAGCAGCCTTTTCCCCAAAGGAACCACCACAATAGAATACGGAAGTGATCAACCCAAAGAAATCGGCATCGTAACCGGAAGCGGCTCGAGTGTCATTCCACTCCTTCGTGCTTCCGGAATCGACACACTCATCACAGGAGAGCTGAAACAAAACTTTTTCAACGATGCTCAGGAAGAAAACCTCAACCTCTACTGCTGTGGGCACTATGCGACTGAAACCTTCGGCATTTCAGCTTTAGCCGAGGAGCTGGCCAAAAAATTTAATATTCCGTGGCAGTTCATCCCAACTGACTGTCCTCTCTAGATACATCAACTAAAAGTAAGGACAGAACAAAAGTATATCTCGTAGGGCACATCCAAAAATCGTTCTTTTGACTTTTTTCTGTGCATACAACAACCTCCTGCCGATAGATTAACCGAAATTCACTCAAATCCCCTCTTTCGTCATGAAAAAAATAGCCATCCTAAACGGACCCAATCTCAACCGTCTCGGTAAAAGAGAACCCGATGTCTATGGTGACGAGACTCTCGCCGACCTGGAGACAATGTTACGTGCAGATATCGACGACCAGAAAGTTGAGCTCATTTTCTTTCAATCCAATCATGAAGGTGAACTCATCGATAAAATTGCAGAGCTTGATGATTCTGAAGTGGATGGCCTCATTTTTAATCCAGGCGCCTTCACCCATACAAGTGTGGCTCTGCATGATGCACTCAAAGGCTCTTCACTTACCAATATTGAAGTGCATATCTCCAATATCTACCAACGAGAAGAATTCCGCCAACATTCCCTCACAGCACCAGCCAGCCTAGGTGTTATTTCCGGGCTCGGCTTCAAAGGATACCAGCTGGCACTTCGTCACTTACTTGAAACTGCCTAGAATTGCAGTGGTATCACCACTTCTTCGTCCGCTAGCTTACCTTCTTTGATAGCTGGAAGGAATTTCCACAGTCGCACTTTATCTGAAATTCTGTTGGCAATCGAAGCCGAAATATTTGCATCCACAAATGCTTCGGCAACGATCCCCATTTTATTAATCTGTACTGTCACGGGGATTTCCATTCCTTCCAAACTCTCGAAATCTGATTCGCTAAGTTTGAAGTTAGGACAAAAAATCGGAATGGGATTGGCTTTCTCCTGGTGAGTTGCCTTGGCATAGGAACCAGACAACTGAGCCATCGACAATGCTTCGATCCAGTTTAGCAGATCCTCCCGCTGAGGATTATCTGAAGGAACTAGCTCTTCTTCATCCTGATAGGCTAGCAATAGATAACGAGGATTCTTATGTTTTTTAAAAGTTCTTGTACTCAGATAGGGCACCTTCACTGACAATTTTTCACCTTCGACAGTATCTTTGAAATTCCTCCAGTGGAGTTCTGCCAAACCCTTATCACTATAAAAGATAAAGACTCCGTAGGCATTCGCTAAACGACCACTAGTTAATGTAATATCTTCCCAGAGCGATGTTGTATCATCATTTTTTATCGGAGCTTCGTAGCCCAATGATTCAGATCCCACAACAGAGTCTGTCGTCCCTCCTAAAGAGGTATTGGCAAAATTGGCCCCAACAAGCCCGTGCCCGACACCCGTATCAACAGTAACAACATTCCTCCCTGTCTTGATGGCAGGTAATACATCAGAGTCTTCAGCCCAGAAAAAAACTTTGGCGTCTTTTTTTACTGAAATCAATCGACCTTCAACATCGATAATCGGCTTCTTCTTCTCTACGCCGACAACCGGATAAAACCCTCCCTCGTGAAGCACGACCGGAACATACCCATGAAGTGCGTTAACAACATTCGAATATGCACCCTCTTCTGCATAAGAAAAAGTCGATGGAAATATACTCCCAAAAAGAACAAAAATGATCGTGGGTAGTAGTGGTTTTGCATTCATTTTCATTAAATATTTAAGACCTCTCTTTTGAGAAGTCTGTTATTTATCAATCGATTAGTAAACGTTATTCGGAAACAGTCTCCTTTAATCATTATTACATTTCAAGAAGTCGATAAGGCACGACATTAGAACCCCTCGCAAAAAACATAGGATCAGAAACATAGCTTTTCAAAATGTCTTATGTAGAATCCCTACATGTGATTTAATAAAGCAAGAACTAATCTAAAAACATTATGTCTATTCGCAAAAGCAGACTAACAATATAGCTACTGGAAGCATCTGATCCCTCAGTTACCCAACAGGTATCCTACCTTCTGGGGATGACCGTTCCAGCCAACATCAATTTCCAGCGCCTCCATCATACAATCACTGTCGATGATAGAGATTCGTTTTAACAGAGTTAACCCCAATTCATTATCACCACACAGTTGAGGACACTGAGCCAAATCATATTCAAAGGCAATGTGTGGAGGAATATGCATCCCTGGATAACGACGATCAGCCGCCACATGAATATTTGTTTTCCTTCGCTCGACACAAGCGGCATCCACTATACCTATCCCATTTAGGTCAACCTGGAGCAAATCCTTGTCATGCAAATTGTAAATCCGGAATCGCATGCGACCAGCTAAGACCCTCCGCTCCAAACCATCGGCTATTCGAAATCGAAATACCTGACGCTGGCCAAGTTCTCCGATGCCAAACCTGAAGGTCCGGCCTGCTTGATCGATACCAGAGGGCGACTGTTTTTCCCTCCAAATCGGTAAATACAGATATGATGCAGGTTGCGCCCTAGCTTTTTCAGAATCTTCACGTATCACCGCATGCACACGCTTCACAAATTCTGGATTATCGATTGTCTCGCAACAGAAGTTAAATGTGTAAATTCCGTCAGCTCCCCAACTTCGATAATTTCTCACAACACCACGAATCTGCTCATCAGAGAAAAAGACCCTTCGATTGAAATTAACTGGGTTAGTTGCATAACCGTTCACGTCACGATGATTCACCCATTCTGCCGCAAAGGGATTCACACAGGGATAAACCCCACAATTCGTATCACGGCAAATCTCTGCGTACCCCTCGACATGTGTTCCATAGTCGAGCCACATAAAATCAGAAGGGATCAAAGCGTCTGACCAACCATTCGCGACCCATGTAGAAGGATCAAGCCCAAGCCAACCACAGGCACCAATATCCGGCGGAACTCGGATGAGAAGAAGGAGACGCTCACTCCCAGTCTCCACGGCTTTTCGATCGAGAAGCTCACGGATCTCCCCAATGAATGCATTCATCAAGGGTATTCCCTCCTCTCCTCTATCAGGAGAAAAGAAACGACACGAACGCATAAAATCTAATTCCAGACCATCCAACTCATAAGACTCAATCAACTCTTTGATAATCGCTATGCGATGCTGACGCACACCCTCGTGGGCATAATCTAGCGCAACATCCAAAGAGCCATCCAGTTTTCGTATTCTCCATTCTGGATGATCCTTCATAACCTTAGGAGCCATAAACGAATAAAGATCACTTTGGTGATGCACATCCGACATACGGATAGAAGCCACTACCCTTTTTCCCCGCGCATGAACTTGATCTTGGACCACGCGAAGGATATCTGTACCAGCATCTCGGAATTCATCCAAAATGCCCTTATAGTGCACCTGAGACTGTGCAGGTGCTCGAGGCAGGGTGTCAAAATCCCGTTGCCCCACTGTGGTCTCATGATGCGTCTTATCTGGTCGAGCGGTGCAAAATAAAAAGATATCGACACCACAGTCTTGAAGAAAGAAATCAACCCAGCGACACACCGATTCTTTCGCCTTCCCAGGCACACAATGATGGATCATTTGAATCCCATCATCGTTGCAGATCAGCATTGGGTCTCTCATTCCTAGAGACTTACATCAGCTTAAGCTAGCAGCAAGTCCAATGAGGTCTATAAAAGCTCATCACTTCAAGAATCGTAATGTAGAGATAAACTCGTTTGAATTAGCAATGGCTCCTCTAAAGCAATCTCGAACCTCTCAGTTCGCCTAAAATTCCAATGGAAGGACAATCTCTTGTTCAGCCAGCTTACCCTCTCTAATCGCAGGAAAGAACTTCCATAAATGCACGCTACGCAAAAGCTTGCTCGCTATCAAAGGTTCGATCTCCTGGTTCAAATAAGCTTTGGAAACGGTTCCGTTTGTACCAAGAGTGATATGTGCAGAGATTTCCTCCTCCTTAAGGTATTCGTAGTCTGATTTACTCAAGATAAAGCTCGTTCTAAAGATGAGAGCTGGTTCAATTGTTTGCTTTCGATTATTCTCTTCGTAGACCTTAGCATTCAGAGACATGGAAAGGCGTTCGTTCCAAAGAAGGAATTGATTGCGTTCAGAGTGGTCGAGCGGCACCAGTTCATCTCCATCTTGAAAGACCAAAAGCATATAGCGGAGTTTCGGATGTTCTCTTAAGATTTTTTTGTTTGGATATGGAATTTGGATACGGCATTCTTCTCCCTTGGCAGTGTCTTTTAGGCTTCTCCATTTGAGTTCGACAATACCCGGCCCACTATAAAAGATATAGACACCGTAGGCATCCTTCAACGGTTCCAAAATTGGTTTAATAATTTCCCAATATTGGATATCTTCCTTAGATGTTGGACCTTCCTTTTTTGGATCTTTTCCCGTTTCTTTTCTGCCAGAGAATTGTGGTTCAACACTAACTCCAGGAGAAGGACCTCCCGACTTACCCGTCAATATTGTGGAAGCTAAAAGCCCAGCTCTCATGTTTTCATCATCAATGGATCCAGCACCAAGGCCCCTATCTATCATAACCACAGATCTCTCCGTTATTGTTACAGGTTTCACGTCAGAATCACTGGCCCAGAACAATGCATCGGTATTTTTTTCAAGAGAAACCAGCCGGCCACCTACATCAATCAGTGGCCTATTCTTCTTCACTCCGACGACTGGATAAAACCCTTCTTTATGGAGAACAATCGGAACAAAGGCATGGAGTTTCGAAAACGATCCATCCCAGCCTTGAATTTCTTTTGTGTAAGAAGAAATCGGAAAAATAATGGCCGAAAAAAAGACAAGAGCGATCGGAACTAAGCATGATGGTGAGTTCATTTTCATTGGATGTACCTCATATAAGGAGTTTATGTGTATTCACAAAAGGTTGTATAAACCACAGACACTGTGGTTGGACCAGTGTTCCGCAAAACACTGCATTTTACAATCTAAAGAATGTCGACATCATAGCCCATTAAAAAAGAACCTATGCCTGGCATCTACAAATCCCATCGCACGCCGACCGTTCCTTTCCAGGACTCTGTTCTCAGATAGTGAGGATACCTGACACTGGACTTGTAGTGATGCATTGCAGGCTCGTTGGTAATATTGTCTAGCTCTCCAATCAGTTTGATTCCAGTCATGATTTCAAAAGCCGTATCAATATCAATCTGAGTTCTTCCGCTATAATATTTATCCTCCAATGGATCGTCGGCTATCTCCTCAAGCGTATCGCTTACCCGCGTCACTTCAACCTGGCCAAAAAACCGAGCCTTCTCGTAAGAAACGGTTAGAGACAATTCCTCGTCCGGGAGACTTGCCAGGGGAAGCTTCTGATTCGGTCGATTCGGGTACCGTATAGAACTCTGTCGCCAGAGATAGTTGATATTAAAAGCCATTGGTGACAATATTTCGTGGACGATTCCCAACTTCTGAGCCCATGTAAATTCAACACCTGATATCGAGGCATCAGGACCGTTCTCCAGTCGTCTACTTTCATACCCAGCATAGGGTCCATCAGGGATGGTAGATTCTTCCAAATAGAAATAATCTCCCACCTCTTTTGCAAATAGTTCAATTGAAAGGAGCCCCTCCCCTGGAGTAACAATGTCCATCGCCAGATCGAAATTTGAATACAAAGACGGCTCGAGACCCGGGTTACCCTCTTCCACTTCCCTGTTTCCCCGATCGACAAACCTATACGGAACAAGATCTCTATATTCTGGGCGTTTGATCGTCTCTGTCCACGATCCAATCAGAGTAACCCAATCATTGAAACAATATCGGCCGTGAACACCCGGAAAAGGGTTCCCATAAGAGCTGGATCCCTTGCGAATATGAGTCGCCTCATATTCGCCTGCTTCGTTAATCACCACTTCCTGTCCAGTATAGTCGATATCCGTCTGTTCATAGCGTACTCCAGCCATTACCCTGAAGGGTCCAGTTTCATACGAACCCATCCCATAGCCAGCAGTGATCCTCTCCTGAGCATCATAAGTACCAGGGTCCGAGCTCTCACGCGTTCGACGTTCGTTCAAAACAAAACTATCAAAATTGCTATCGCGAAATTGAGGAGCATCCGGCCAGCCAACAGCTGGGTACAACCGATATCTACCGTCATAATACGAATCATCATGATAAGAACTAAGCACATCAGATAATCGATAGTCCCCGTTGTATCCAACGTGCACTAAATCGTCCGACCCCTTGTTGAGCTCTCTGACCATCATCTTACCTCCAATCTTCCAGAAACCGGTTTCCGCCTTCCCAAAACCATGCTTCAGCTTCAGGTTGAACGTTCCAATCAAGTCGTTCCAGTTACGCGAGTAGACTTCGCTAAGCATCTCATCGAACTCGAACTCTGCCGGATCATAAAATGTATCGCCATTAACCTGGGTCAATGTGGGGAATTCCCGATCCGATAGATCGTACATCAGATCAATTCCAGTCTGTGCAAATTCAATT
>CAXMUM010000005.1:303-31197 GCA_964196585.1 uncultured Opitutaceae bacterium | reverse complement strand
AGAGTTAATCTACTAGCTGCTAGGGCTTAGAGAGCACTATCACCAGCGATAGGATACACTTGCTGATACTTGCCTCCCGGCGGCTGGGACAGCAGGAATTTCTTGAAAGTCCTCGTCCCACAAATTGTCCACCAACAAGCCGATTTCCATTTCAGGCCAATTGGGCAAGGAATAGAAAAGCCCAATAGAGGAAAGAAACGCCTGATCTCCTCCAGCCGTACGCAAACTGTTTTTTTCTTGGAAACGCAGCTCGTTATCACTGCGAATTTCAAACCCTCCACCAAATCAACCTTTTCCCACTGCCTTACAAAAACCGTCTCGAATCCAACAACATCAATCGCCACCTCATTCGCAGATCGGGCCGAAGTTGCTGCAGAGCTATAAGTCCAGTCGACTAACGGATCATCCTGTCGCAAAAACACTGCCGCTTGAAATGACCATTTTTGCCCGTTCCACTCAGTTCCTACTTCTATATTTTTACTCTTTTCTCTAGCAAGATCATCACGCCCTCGAAAGAGCCCACCACTTGGATTAGAATTCAACGCCGTATATCCAGCCACTCTCGAAGCACCTGAATACTGTAGATACCAGCGGGTCTTCACCCCTTCAGTATATTCATCCTTCACAGCAATTTCTACAAGTGGAGAAACAGCCGAGGAATCTCTATTGGTATCGTCGAAAACAACCCCGGCTCGTGCCGTAATCTCCCAAGACCCTGAGGACTCCCATGTTTTCTCCGGGACCAAACTACCTTTCAAGTAAGTTCGGCTCTGAAAATTTCCAAAGGTAAGAGCAGTAGACTCAATCTCATCACCCAGGATTTCTGCTCTATAATTCCAGATAATCTCTCCCACAGATTTACGCCCATTAAATCCAAACCCATAGACCTTGGTTTCATGCTGAAAGGGATTGAAAATACCCGGACGAAATCGATCAAACTCGTAGTCATCTTTGTTTCTACGATAGTAGGTTGATAGCTCCAAAAAATCATCCTGCGCAAAACGCATTCTATGATTAAGTAAGACCAAGGTAGTCTGGAGGTTCTCTGTTTCAGCGACTCCAAAAGGTGTATACAAATTGGGCCAGCCAAAAAACTTGGACTGATAGCCAGCAAATAAATCTGTCTGAGAAGATTCCCCCTTTATCTGCAAACGGCCCGAAAGCCGTTCAAATAAATGATCTCCATTTAGCACTGCTCCGTCCGATTCAGAACGTGAGAGATCAATATCCATCCCAACCTCAAAACCATCTCCGATACTCCCGAGCTCCTGACCAATATAGAGACTCTGACGATTGAAATCATCCTCTCCTAAACCAACCGAAAGTTTACCTTCTGTCTCAATGGGCCGCCATTTATACACAATCGTGCCGACCGTAGCATTGACACCCGTTATGGCATTGTCGATCCCGGTTTGAACGGTAGGTCCCGTCAGCATCGCCGATGCAACCGGTATCTCAGCTGCATAATGCCCCGTCTGTGGATCATATAAGGTAATGCCTCCAACCACAAATCCAGTACCTTCAAAGATTCCTCCACGAACACTTACATCACCTTGCGCTTCTCCAAAATTTCGAGTTTGAAGGTCCACAATGGGTTCAAAACGCAACGCCGTCACTGGCATCGAAAAAGTCGGAACCGAATCTTCGATCGCGACCCTTTTTTCAACTACAACAAAGGGAGGTAGTATCACTACCTCTTCTTCCCTATCTTCAATCAGGTTATCGTCAGAGACATTTCCGTAAACAACAGTGCCAAAAAAGGACAAAATTAAGAAAAATCGATACATTTCGATGCCGTAAGTTGAGCAGATCATTCAAAAATACAAGCTATTGTTATCTATTTTTTGTTTTTACTTAACAATGAACTCCAAAGAGGCTCTAAACCCTTTCGGTTTGCCCCGTGTAAGAGTGCTTGCCTGTCCGTATCTCCTTAGCCTACAGTCTCGATCTTCATGAAAATAATCATCATCGGAGCCGGTGAAGTCGGCTCTTTCCTCTGTGAAATTCTGAGCCGGCGATCCCATGATGTCACCATCATCGAACGATCTGAAAGCAAAACAATCCGCATAGATGAGGAATTTGACGTAAAGGTTTTCCATGGGAATGGAAGTTCCGCCCGAGTCCTGATCACAGCAGGCGTTCAAAAGTGTGATTACTTCCTCGCAATGACGAGCGACGACGAGACAAACATCGTATCCTGTTCCCTCGCCAAAGCCTTGGGAGCCAAAAACACATTCTGTCGCATCCACGATCAGACCTTTAGAGATACCTCTATCATCAACTATCAAAGCCATTTTGGAATCGACCACGTCCTTAGCCCGGAACGTCTGGCCGCTGTTGAAATAGCGAAAAGGATTCGTAACCCCGGACGGGTGGCTGTAGAAGATTTCTCTCGGGGTAGCATCGAAGTACAGCTCGTTGAGATTCAATCCGGATCAAAAGTGCTAGGTAAGCCTCTGTCTGATTTGAAGCTCAATAATCAGATGCGTATCGGCTTAATTCAGCGTGGTGAAGAAATCTCCGTCGCAACTGCAAATACCATACTCCAACCGGGAGATAATGTGACAATTTTCGGTAGCCCAGAGAAACTCTTTGAGACAAAATCCCTCTTTGAAGCCAAAAACGCACCAACAGCGATTCATAGAGTGGTCATTTTCGGTGGTGGTGAAACAGGTGTATCGCTTATTCGTCTTTTGAGTAACCCTCGCTTCAAGATTCGCGTCATCGAAGACAATCACGAACGCTGCCGTACCCTAGCAGAGAAATTTCCCCATATTACTGTGATTCATGGCGAAGGCACCTCTTTACGATTATTCGAGGAAGAACAGATTGGAGAGGCTGATTTCTTTGTCGCAAGCACAAAGGACGATGAAGATAATTTCATGACCTGCTTACAGGCATCCAAGCTCGGTACAAAACACGTCATCTTGCTAAATAATCGAGCCGACTATTTCGACGTTATTGAACGCTTTCACGAAACCCTTGGAATCGAAATGGCTGTCTCTCCCCGAGCTGCAACCGCCAATGAAATACTTCGTTACCTCAGTGACGAAGATTTCATCGAGCTCGCCACTCTTCCTGCTAATGCAGGACATATCCTTGAGGTAAAAGTTTCTCACAAGAGTCTCTGCGCTAACCAAACTCTTAAGGAAATTTCGTGGCCCCAAGGATGCGTCATCGTCGCTCTTCTACATAAATTCGAGGCCAGAACACCTGGAGCAAATGACAAGATCGAACCTGGTGATCATCTCGTGGCCATTGTTAAACAGGACGCCATTTCTGAACTTCTTTCTCTCACAACGTGAGTGATCAGATGCTAGAGCATTTTACCCATTTCTTGTCGCACAGGCTACAATGAACTATTCCCTTATCTTTCGACTGCTCAGTGTCATCCTAATCGCCATGGCAATCGCTTTCAGTGCATGCCTCGGTATATCCTTGATCTTTTCATCACAAGGGACCGAAGAAAACGCCAAGGTTGGTTTTCTTTTCAGCATTGCCATCTCTACCGTCTTAGCAGCGGTTTTTTATTTCCTCGGGAAAGGAGGCAATTCAAAATTCTTTCGAAAAGAAGCACTCTGTCTCATCGGGCTTGGCTGGCTACTGGCCAGTGTCGTCGGCGCGTTACCTTATCTTTTTATTGTTCCCGGTTTTGGTATTATGAATGCTTTCTTTGAGAGCACATCAGGCCTTACCACAACCGGTGCTTCCATCTTAACCGATGTTGAAAGCCTTCCCAAAGGCCTACTCTTCTGGAGGTCCTTAAGTCAATGGATAGGAGGAATGGGAGTGGTCGTTTTTTTCGTGGCCATTCTGGGTTTTCTGGGGGCTGGTGCAAAAATACTTTATTCGAACGAAGCTTCTGGATCAACTGCCGATTTTGACGAAGGGCGCGTACAATCGGCAGTGTCTCATCTACTTTGGATCTACATAGGATTATCCGTTGCTTGCATGCTCTTCTATCATTTCGGAGGTATGAATTGGTATGACGCATTATGTCATATGTTTACGACCATTGCTACCGGAGGATTCTCCACTCGCAACGCCAGCTTTGCCGCTTTTCCCAGCCCTTTCTTACAATGGACCGCCATTGTCTTCATGTTTATCAGCAGCTGCAGTTTTCTCCTCATCTGGCAGCTCCTACGGGGTCAAGTAAATCGCCTCAAACAAAATACAGAGTTCCTCGCCTATATCTTTATCATTACAGGTGCTATCATCTCTTTAACGATCACCCTCTTGAATGACTATGGCTGGAATGACTGGAGCGAAAAATTCAGAGACGCCGCCTTTCAAGTTACCTCCATCATTACAACAAGTGGATTTGCTTCAGAAGATTTCGCTCAGTGGTCCACCTATCCTCAAGTTTTATTACTAGGGCTAATGTTAATCGGTGGATGCTCAGCTTCAACAGCTGGCGGCATCAAAATCATCCGGTTGGTCGTTGGAATTAAAGTCTGTCTCCATAGTATTGAAAATGCTTTTCGGGCACGAGTTGTCCGCCGTATCATCGTAAATGGTAGAACACTTAGTGAAGGAACTGCCCACGATATTACCGTCTATCTCGTTATCGTGGTTTTCCTCTGCATCATGAGCATGCCTCTCATTGCATTGTTTGAGCAAGATTTAGATCCCGAAACAAATCTGAGTGCTATCCTATCCTGTCTCTTTAATATTGGTCCTGGGTTCGGAGAAATTGGCCCAACCAAAAGTTATGCCAATCTGCATGATCACACAAAATTTTTCCTTAGCATCCTGATGATAGCAGGCCGCTTGGAACTCTATGCTGTCCTGGTTCTCTTCTCCCCCTCTCTCTGGAGACGATTTTCCTGATACTAAATCAAAAAGCACCAAAGCTCTCTTGCTTTAGCTCTGGGACTCTGAACACAAAAAATCGCCCATTTTCCAACAGGCGACCTGGTTTAGTAGGGAGAAGCTTATTCGGCTCCGTCTTCTCCGATCGCTTCGACTGGGCAACCTTCTAGTGCTTCCATACAAAGCCCGACATCATCTTCCGACTCTGGTTGAGCGTGGACAAATGAATATCCGTTGTCGTCATTTCGGGTAAAAAAATTGGGGGCAGTTTCACGGCAAAGATCGCAATCGATGCACTGTTCATCGACGTAAAACTTTCCAGCTGCATTTTCTTCCCATTTATCGTTCTTATCGGCCATAATACCCAGAACATTCAGAAAAGATCTTTCGTGTCAAGAGACACTCGATAGAAATCTATTGTTACAAATCCCGAATGACCGACCTTGCCACTCCCTGAACAACAAGTTCACCGACCGGATGCATCTCTGGATAGTTCTCATTCTCTGACTTTAAAAAAGGAATCCCTGATGCATTCTGGTAAAACCGTTTCAAGGTACTCTCTCCATCAATTAAGGCGACAACGACATCTCCCAACCTAGGCTGTTTAGGTTCCACCACCACGGTATCTCCATCAAAAATACCAGCCCCAATCATGCTATCCCCTCGGACTCTTAAGGCGAAATTCTTTCTTTGATAACCTGCCGATCTCATATTCACCTGCAATCGCCCCAACGCATCTCCTTGTTCGACGCCATCTGGATAGCCAGCAGCGATGCTCCCAAAAACAGGAATTTCCACTACTTCCTCTGCCTCAGAGGAACAAGGACCTATATCAACAAGCTTAAATGTTCTAGCTTGGCCAGGGACACGGGTAACAACTCCTTTTGCTTCAAGAGCTCGCAAATGTCCCATGACCGCGTTGGTACTACGAAAACCAAAATGCTCCTGTATCTCTCGAAAACTTGGCCAGTAACCATTTTCATGAGCGCATTCTCTCAGAAAATCAAAAACCTCCCGCTGTCGCTTTGTTAAGGACTTCATTAAACCCCAATAAGGTGAACATATTTTCACATGTCAACCTAGAAGCTCTCTGAACAGTCAAGTTGATGGTAGAGGAATCCACTTCAGACCATGCTAAAGCGAATTCTCGATACAAGCTACTGTCTTCTCAACAGCCCCTCGACTCGATTGATGCCACAAAACACCTGCTTTTCCCATTTTTTGACAAGACTCACGATCTTTGAGTAAAGCGATTGTCTTCTGTTTCAGGTCCTCGGCATCCTTGACCGAGACAGCCGCACCACATCGAACCAAAGTACGAGCGATTGAACGAAAGTTGCGCATTTCCGGGCCAAAAAGTAATGGTTTTCCAAACGCTGCCGTCTCGATGGGTGTCTGACCTTCTCGATGAGGTGGCAAACTCTTCCCCACAAAGACAAGGTCTGCCACTTGGGCAAACTTCCTTAGCTCCCCTGTTGTATCACCCACCGCTACATCTACCTGGCCTTCTGCGGGGCCCTCTGAACGGAAATGATGGCTGAGTGCCGTTCCGGTCAAAAGCCGCCGAATATCCTCCCTCCTTTCAGCATGCCTCGGGACAAGAAATAACTGACAATCAATCTGCTCTTCACGTGCCTTCATGAACAATTCCAATAAAACTTCCTCTTCTCCCGGCCAGACCGAAGAACCAAGCAAAACCAACCTCTCTCCCAGGCCCAGTTCTTTCCTCAAAGCGATTTTCTCAGTTTCCAAAAGCCGCTCTCCCATTTCAAAATCTACCTTGATATTCCCTGTCGTTACAACCTTCGAAGCCTCCACCCCTAAGTCACGGAATCGTTCTGCATCAGAATCTGAACCTGCAAGGATACAAGTTAAGTTCTTCAAAACACCTCCAATGGCCCAGTTCAAACTCTTGAGACGGTCATATGTCTGATCCGAAAGGCGGGCATTTATCAGTAAAACCTTCGCCATACGTTTTTTAGCCTGGTGTAAATGTTCCGGCCAAAGTTCTCCTTCTGTGAGAATAATCAAATCAGGGTCCACCCTTCTCCAACCACAAGCACTACAAGGCCAGAAATCCCAAGGGAAGTAGCCTGTTCTCATCACTAGATCCCCATACTTTTCCTTGGCTAAAACGTACCCTGTGCTTGTTGTTGTCGTCAAAAAAACTTCGACAGATTCATTCTCTTTCAATGCAGTTAGAATTGGTTCAATCGCTAATAATTCTCCAACACTGACAGCTTGAATCCATATCCTAGATACACCCTCTTTTTTACCTGGCAATTCAGGAAGGAACCCAAAGCGGTGTGAGAAATCCCTCTCATATCCACCTCGCTTCATCATTCTCTGCAAATAATACGGCAGAGATAAGATAAAGAGAGGAAGAAATAAAATGCGGTAAAACCAAATCATTTTTCAGAGATCGTTTACGAAACCGTCACCTTCTGATAAAGATTTTGAAACTCTCGTCCAATGCGCTCCTTATGCAATCCCTTATGGTAGGCGTAACCAACGATAAGTGGCATTGCTAAGGTTGCCTCACTATAAACCATCTGCTCATAAGTCGTAGAGACCTTACCCCATGAACTTGCTTCTTTCAGTGTGGAACCAGATAACGCGCCATCCCGTTCATCTGCTACTGTTATCTGTATCGCATACTTATGCATTTCCGCTTTGCTTGGATCCAGCAAATCAGCTGCCACGACGATATCTTGCGTGAAGTTTTTGGGTACGCCTCCTCCAACCATAAAAATTCCCGTATTGGGATTCTTCAGTTTTATATCTGTCAGCTCCAGAAAATCACGAGCTGAGTCCAAGGAAACACAATCCTCTCTGTTTTTCGATTGGTGCATCACAAAACCAAAACCCGCCGAACAATCACTGAAAGCCGGAACAAAAATGGGCACATTCTTTTTATAACACTCGTTAACAATACTATCATCTACCTTACAGCCGTTTTTATCCAAATAGCGCCCCATTTCATATACGAATTCCCGCGAAGAATAGGGTCTTTTTTCAAGCGAGTCACAAATCTCACCGATTGTCTCGTCGCAAACCCTCAATTCATCTTCATCGATAAAAGTGTCATAAATTCTATCAATCGCCAGATCACGCATTTCATTGTCGTCCACCCATTTTGTACCCACGTAATGCTTGTAACCGAGAGCCTCAAAGAAATCCTGATCTACTATCAATGCTCCGGTAGAGACAATCGCATCCACCATGTTGTTGTTGACCATATCAAAAACAACCTTCTTCAAACCGGCAGAGAAAAGTGATCCGGCCAAAACCAGAATAATCCCACACTCCTTGTCCTGAAGCATCATTTCGTAAATTTTGGCCGATCGGTTAAGGTCTCGCGCCGAAAAAGCCATCTTTCCCATAGCTTCAACCAAGCCAACAACATCATGTTCTTTGATATCCAGATGTTGAATGGTTTCCTTCAAATAATCAGCTTTTGTTTTCTTCATGATGAAACGTAATTAGTAGTCACAGGGGAACATATGGAGCGAAATCAAAACACTTCAAGGCGGTAAATTCACTTCAATTCCTCAACGAAGCCACCCAACGGGCTCTCTTCCGAGGCAGTAACACCAGCTTTGACATTGAAAAAAGAGAGTCTAATCTCCGGTCAATAATGGAGCATCTTCACGCATATTGGAGAATGGAGTATATTGAAGTTCCCAGGGAGGAAAAAGGCAAAGACCTCTTCGTCAAACTTCCTGGGCTGAATAAGGACAAAGAAACCTATATTCTTCATCGCTCCAGTGTCAGCTACCTCATTCTTAACCGCTTCCCTTACAATGCCGGTCACCTGCTGGCGATCCCCTACCGTCAAGTCGCAGATATCAAAGATCTAACCGCCGAGGAAAGAGTTGACCTCTTTGATTTGACTATTCTAGGGCAGGAAATCTTACAAAACGCCTTGAACCCTAACGGTTTTAACATAGGGCTGAATCTTGGCAGTGCCGGAGGAGCCGGCATCCTAGACCATCTTCATTTCCACATTGTTCCTCGTTGGGACGGTGATACTAATTTCATGCCAGTAATCGGCAAAACTCGAGTTCTTCCACAGTCTCTTGACGCCATGTGGTCACGACTACGGGAATTTTGTCCGGTAAATAGAGCACAGAATGACAAAAATTAATACCTCAAGCATAGATTCAAAAACACTCCGTTTTCAGAACGCCAGGCATCTCAACCAGCTTTACTGCGGAAACGAAGACAACCTCACCAGGGTAGAAGATACCCTAAAGGTGAAAATCGTCTGCCGAGATGATTGGATCAGCATTGATGGAAATGGAGATCACATCGAAAAGGCAGAAACCCTCTTCAACCTCTTGAGCGAAGGAAGAGAACAGGGATTGCATATCAAAAATGCTGATTTTCGCCATCTCCTTGAAGGTGTCGCCAAAGGAGAAGCAGAGCAATTTCGCTCTCTTTTTGAACCGAGCGTGATCATCAAAACAAATAACCGGACCATCATTCCTAAAACCATTGGGCAAAAGCGCTACCTCCAGGCCATTCGAAAGCACGACATCGTCTTCGGAATAGGCCCCGCCGGCACAGGGAAGACCTATCTTGCCATGGCCAGCGCTGTCTCCGCACTGATAGAGGGAAGGGTTCAGAAGATTATCCTCACACGACCAGCTGTTGAAGCAGGGGAAGCCCTGGGTTTCCTCCCAGGAGATCTTGAAGAAAAAATCCTCCCTTACCTGCGGCCTCTCTACGATGCAATGGACGATATGTTTAAAAAGGAGGATGTCGCTCGGTTGATTGAAAAAGGCATTATAGAGATCGCCCCACTAGCCTATATGAGAGGGAGAACCCTGAGTAATGCTTTTGTCATCCTCGATGAGGCCCAAAACACAACTCCTCAACAAATGATGATGTTTCTTACCCGACTGGGGGATCTCAGTAAGATGGTCGTCACAGGTGATATTACTCAAATTGACCTTCCCAGATCCACGAAATCCGGGCTTCTCCAATCAAAAAGAGTACTCGACAATGTCCCAGGAATCGAATTCTACCAATTTGGACCATCTGATGTCGTAAGACACCCCTTGGTCCAACGCATCATCGACGCCTATCAACGTTTCACGACAGAATCCGAGGACACCGAAGTCCGCCACTAAACTCTCCCCACTTAAAAGAGCGAAAGAAACTTCCCCATGAAGCAGCTTCAAGCCCTTTCAAAGTTTTCCAACAAACTCGTTCGCCGACGCCGAAAGAGAAAGACCGAAAGCACCTCCTCATTTGTCAAATTTGTCGAGACAAGCAAGGCGGTCTCTCTAGGGCTTTTTGTCCTTACAGTTGTCTCCATCGTTTTCATCAGTTTCGTAGGAGTCAGCCCTGCAGGTTTTCAGATCCTCGAAAATCAACGCGCTTCAGTTCGCATCATTGCCGATCAGGAATTTTCCTATGTAAGCAAACTCCTCACCGAACGAAAACAAACGGAAACCCTCAATCAAGTGCCCCCGGTCTACCGAATAGACATGACGGCCTATGAGCAGTTTGAACGACATCTAAAAGTTCTTTTCATCGAGCTGGAGGATTTTAACGAATCAAGTTCCAAACAGTCCCCAGATGAACAATCGAGCTCGATCGATACAATTACCGAGAAATTCAACCAGGCTGGACCTTATCGTCTAGGCAGTAACGATCTGGCAACACTCCTCCAATACGGAGACAGTCAAAGCCGGGAAAAACTGGCAGAAACAGGTCTCTTCATCCTCAAAGAAATCTACAGATCTGGCGTCTACAATACAGATAGCTCAGTCGGTGCCGTCATGCCCGATACCGTCTCCCTCATCAACATCAAGAAAGAATCCGGCGCCGTCGGCCAATCTAGGGTGCAATCTTTTGAGGATGCCCAAACCTTCCTCCGCATAAACCTTGCAGCGGAGAACATCCCACCTGCCGTCGTCACATCTGTTTTCCGTCTCTTGCGAAACGGCCTCACAGCTAATCTCTTTTTTGATCAGGAAGAAAGTAACGCCCTTAAAGACAAGATGCTCCAGACCTTACAACCCGAGGTCGTAAAAGTCGAAGCAGGCAGAAGTATCATCGAGCCGGGAACACGTGTCAGTCCAGAGCAATCTGAAATGCTCAAAGCCTATCAAGAATACCTGAATAATCACAAAGGTATGACCACCAGAGAGGACCTCGAAATGTACGGCCGCATCCTCCTGGTAATCGCAATGATCATTGCCGCCGTTTTTTACATCCGAATGGAAGACTTAATCACCTTCCAAAGCAATGGTCGCCTAGCCCTTCTGGCACTCGTTCTCGTTTTCAATCTGAGCCTTGTCCGAATCACCTTCGAGCTCAGCTCACTTCCCTTCTTTGTTTCGGACCCCTCCTCATCGGCGATCCTTCCTTATCTGGCTCCCGTTATCCTCGCTCCGATCATCATTACCATTCTTATCGGAACCAGTCCGGCTCTTTTTGCATCTCTACTTATTAGCCTATTTACAGGTGTCATTTACGGAAATCGTCTTGATATCCTTGTTGTTTCTTTCCTCGCATCTACCATCGCTGTCTACGGCTGCCGCCATGTTCGCTCTCGAAACAAGATTGTCCGATCAGGCGGTTTCGCAGGTCTTACCGTTGCCCTTTTTGCATTTCTTCTAGGCAATGCAGATAAGCTCCCTTTTTTGACAATTGGGAAACAGATGCTTGCAGGGCAAATGACTGGCCTAATTACAGGCATGGTCATCGTTGGGCTTCTCCCCATCCTGGAAAGCCTCTTCCGGCAAACCACCGATATCACCTTTATCGAATTGACCGATTACAACCATCCTCTTTTACGCAAAATGCAAATGGAGGCACCTGGAACCTACCACCACAGCCTAATGGTAGCCAACCTGTCTGAAAACGCTGCCAACCTCATTGGAGCCAACCCGCTGGCTTGTCGGGTTTGTAGTATGTTCCACGACATTGGGAAACTCGTCAAACCTGAGTATTTTGCCGAAAACCAACGTGAGGGCGTCAACCCCCACGACGAGAAAAATCCCTCCTTCAGCGCACTCATTATCAAGAGCCATGTCAAAGAAGGCGTCCATCTAGCTCTTAAGCATAAGCTGCCACGCCCAATCATTAACGTCATACGCCAACACCACGGAACAAGCCTGATCTGGTTCTTTTTTCACCGTGCCCGGGAAGCCAATAAAACGAGCAAAACACCCGACCTTCTCGACCAGCAACAAGTTAGCGAAACGACCTATCGTTATGATGGCCCAAGACCGCGGTTTAAGGAAAGCTCTATTATTTTTCTGGCAGATTCGATCGAGGCAGCCAGTCGTTCACTTCAAAAAGTCACCCCTCAAAATGTCGATGAACTGATATCCAGCATCTTTGAGGACCGAATTAAAGACGGGCAACTCGACGAAAGTCCCCTCACCGTAGCTGAGATTTCTAAAATTAAAGAGAGCTTCGTCTTCACTCTCCTCAATTCTCTACACTCCAGAATTGCTTACCCAAAAAAAGAAAAGGAAAGCACGAGCAGCACAGAAAACGGAGGTGCCAAAAGTGAAGTCCCAAACGAAGAGAGCAGTTTACGTCCATAACAGTCACGAGCAACTCCGCTACAAGCTAAGCGAAGTAGAAAGCCTTTACCACCACCTCGATCAATCGGGTAAATTTCCCATTCCTGACGGGAATCTCTCCATAGCCATTCTCAGTAAGAAAGATATGGAGCAACTCCATTCCGACTTTCTTCAAGACGCCTCGCTCACCGATGTCATTACGTTTGACGGGGATCCTGAAGCTCAAACCGCAGGGGAAATATGCGTATCACCTGACTATGCCCTGGCCTACGCAACACGTCACAATCTTTCCTCATGCGAAGAACTTGCCCTCTATCTTGTTCACGGCTACTTACATCTAGCCGGCTACGATGATCGCACACCGCCTGATAAGCAAAAAATGCGGCGTGCTGAAAAGAAAGCCATGACCTATCTTAAAGAAAAAACCGCTCTTCCTTCCTTTGAAGGACTCTCCCGAAAACTGGATAAAAATCCATGAAGCTCTCCAACTGAGAAAAGTCATTAACATCATTGTTACACTTTAAACATCTCATAGAGAACCCCTTCCTTGACTCCCCGCAAAAGGAGCTGAGAATTTCCCAATAAGCGATGGGAATTCCAAGCCCTCCTTATATACAAATTTGCCATCCCATTTCCCCATGTTACCCAATACATCTCATCTGAAAATTCTCATTCCCAGGGCTCGAAACATCCTCGGCAAAGTCGAAAAGGAGATATGGGAAATAGCGAAACAACCATTAGCAGTTCAACAATCGACATCCTCTAAAACAGAGACCTTTGCCGATAACATTGACAGCCTCACTTTTAGTCCTGTCAGTAAATATCCACATATCTGGGGAAGCCCTTTTGAGCAATGCTGGTGGAAGATTCATCTGCCCATAGAACAAAAGAACAGATATCTGCTCTGGAGAGACCGGGGAGAAGCTACCATCTATGCAAATGGAGTTCCTATTCATGGAATCGATCCAGGACATATTTACTGTCCCCTCCCCGATGACATCGAGGATATACTTATCGAATCTATCTGTTGCCGCACAGCTTACTGGATCGACGAAAAATCAGAGCCTATTGATTCCGAAGGGAGTCGATTTGACGGCGCGTTCCTAGCCTATCGAAATGATGAAGCCTGGCATGCCTATTATGATCTCGAAATCCTCATTGATCTTCTCGAACTAGAAATTAAACGTTTCAACAACGGACGTGATTTTGGAGAAATCGACCGAGGCAAACATGCGGACCTAGAGCGATTCAGCCCCGAAGGTCGTCTCTTGATACGTGGGTTGGATGAAGCTCACACAATTTTTTACCAACATGGTCTAAGAGCTCTCAGAGAGCATTTGGAAGGTGTCTACAAACGACTGACATCGAATCCAATGACCATGAAAATGCGTTTGGTTGGGCATGCCCACATCGATCTCGTTTGGATGTGGGAAGAGAAAACGGGCGAGTTTAAAGCAGTCCATACTTTTTCAACGGTCTCTACTCTGATGAAGGAGTATCCAGAGCTGACCTTCTGTTACAGCCAGCCTCCCAGTTACGAAGCCGTTGCCCGTCGCTCCCCTCAACTTTTCGAAGAAGTTCAAAAGCACATCGATTCAGGCCAATGGGAACCCCTCGGGGCAACCGAAGTTGAATGCGACACTCAGATTCCCTGCGGCGAAGCACTTATTCGCTGTTTTGAAGTGGGGCAAGAAGGCTTCCGGAATTTGACCGGAAAAAATAATTCCATTCTCTGGATCCCCGACGTCTTTGGATATTCAGCTTGTTTACCCCAAATAATGAAGAGCTGCGATGTCGATTATTTTTATACAACCAAACTTCTCTGGAACGACTCAACCGATTTCCCCCATAGTAGCTTTGTCTGGCAAGGGCAGGACGGAACCGAAGTGATTGCGCACCTATCCCTAAAAAATGGATACAACCGACTCGTAAAACCAGATCAGCTACTCGACACGGCTCTGACCCATCAACAAAGCGACATCCATCCTGAAGCACTCGAACCCACGGGTTATGGCGATGGAGGCGGAGGCCCTACAGCTGAGATGTGCGAACGAGCAAGACGAGTAAAAGAAATCTTCGGCATGCCTAAGACCCAATGGGGAAGAGTTGACGATTTCTTTGAGAACCTCTCCAAAATTAAAGACCAACTCCCCTCTTATAAAGGCGAACTCTACCTCGAATTCCACAGAGGAGTTCTCACCACCCTTGGGACCCTCAAGTATGCCTATCGAATAGCGGAGCGTGCACTACAAACATGGGAAGCTGTACGTTCTTGCACAGGAGGATGCCGTATCGATAAAGCCGCCTGGAAACGTCTCCTCTTTACCCAATTTCATGACTACCTCCCAGGAACATCTGTCAAGGAAGTCTATGACGAAGGAATTCCGGAACTTCAAAAAATAACAGCCTCCGCTTTAGCCAGTGCTCAAACGGAACTCGGAACAGCAAAAACAAATTCTATCTTCAACCCCCTGCCCCTCACCCTTAGCACAACCTACCAAACTGAAGAGGCAACCTACCCCATTGAACTCCCTCCTCTATCCGGAGGAGAACCTCAAACCTTCAAGTGTGATTACGAAAAAGATAAAGTCGCCTGCACTGAAAAAACCTTAACAAACAATCGACTCCAAGCTACCTTCGATGACAATGGGTTCATCGAAACGATGATTGTCAATTGTCAAAATATCGAATTCACAGGACCTGCTGGAGAACTGAGAGTTTTCGATGATAACCCAGCGTATTTTCCCGCTTGGGAAATTGATCGGGCCTCACTCAATCATGGGAATTGTTTCTCCTGTAAACCAGAAGTTGAAATTGAAAACAGTCACCCCTCATCCGCATCCATCTCTTTTTCTCGGAAACTAACAGACGAAAGTTCGATCGAAATAGTGTATGCTCTACGATCCAATTCATCTACATTGGAAATCAACTACTTCATCGACTGGCAGAACCCGAACAAACTCCTGAAAGTTCTCTTCCCCACGGCCTACGCTGGCCAAAACGCTCGCTATGGAAATCCATACGGGAGCATCCTTAGATCACAACAACCAGGTGAACTTCACAACGAAGCCAAGTTTGAAGTTCCTGGAAGTCGTTATGCCATGGTATTCGACGATACGGAAGATCATGGCCTTTGTGTTGTCACAGAATCGAAATATGGCTTTGGATGTTCTTCAGGCCTTCTCCATTTAAGCCTCTTACGCGGAGCCATCATCACTCAACCAGAAGTCACCTCATACAATATCGAAGAACCGGATACGCACTATGCCGATATCGGAAAGCAACACATTCGCATCGCTATTGGTGCATACCATTCCGAACTGAAAAGAGACGAACAACCGGCAGCTTTAGCAGAAACTCTCTTTTGCCACCCACTCGCCTACCAGGGGAATCCTGTCTCGAGCCTCTTCCAAGGCATTGAAGGTGGCGAGTCCCTCATTCCTTCTTGGGCAAAACCAGTTGGCGAAGATTCATTCATCCTCAGATGCCATGAAGTTCTCGGAAAGCGCGGACAGGCAAAGCTGAAACTAGCTGAAAATTGCTCCCTCACAAAAGTCGACATGCTTGATCGACCCATAGCCGACTCAGGTACAATCAACGACAACACAATCAGCTTTAGCCCCTACGAAATCATCAGCCTCCTCATCAAAAAAGAGTCTGCTTCTTGAGTATCTTTTCAGACAAATTTTCATTCTTACTAAAATTTGCTTTTGATTACCTTGGGATTTGTGACAAACAAACCGAATGTTTCTCAATAGCATAGGACAACGTTGTGTCAGTATACCCGAGCCTGAACTCGGTCTAGGCATCATCACGAGTATCGAAAAGAATCGGCTCGGCATTGATTTTCCAGCAACAGGAGAAAAACGCCTCTACGCAGCGGATACTCCAGTCCTCAAAAGAGTTCAATTTCACGAAGGTGAAACGATCACAACTGAGGATGGAAACAAACTGATCATCGAATCCATTGAAGAAATAGACGGATTATTTATCTATACAGGCCAGGGGAAACCGGTCAGAGAGGAGGCTGTATCTAGTCTCATCAGTATCAACCTTCCTCAGGAAAGACTACTGAAAAGTCAGGTAGATCCCTGCAGTGTCTTTGATCTTCGATTCAAATCTCTCGAGGTCCAAGCAAAGTTGAAACAGTCCGATGTTCGAGGGTTTCTAGGCGGACGTCTCGACCTGATTCCACATCAATTTTATATTCTAAAAGAAGTTTCCTCCCGACAGATTCCGAGAGTCTTATTAGCCGATGAAGTCGGCCTCGGAAAAACAATTGAAGCCTGTCTCATTTTACAAAGATTGCTGGCCGTCGGCAAAGCAAGTCGCGCGCTTATCCTGGTACCGGAATCTTTAGTTCATCAGTGGTTCGTCGAACTTCTCCGAAGATTTAATCTGTGGTTCAGTATCTTTGATGAAGAAAGGTGCATCGCATCCGAACGAAGCATTCCTGAAGGGAACCCCTTTCTCGATGAACAATTGGCCCTCTGTAGTGTTTCCTTTCTAGCCGACAACAAAATCCGGCAGGCACAAGCTATCGAAGCTGGTTGGGATATGGTGATCGTTGATGAAGCACACCACCTGGAATGGACACCTGATAACATAAGCGCCGAATATGACATGGTCGAGCAATTGGCTCAAAGCTCTCCAGGCCTGCTCCTCCTGACTGCCACCCCAACCCAACTTGGACTGGAGGGACATTTCGCTCGTCTCAGACTCCTGGATCCAAACCGCTACGATAACTACGATTCTTTTCTGAAGGAATCCGAGGATTTTGGGTCCGTAGCAGAGATCGCTGGAAAAATCATCGAAGAAGATCCATTGGAGCCAACCGATCTTCACTCTCTCAAAAAGATCTTTAATAAAGATCCTGATGGTCTGGAGAGACATCTAAAGGCACTCACTCAAAAAAAGAAAGGCTCCAGAGAGGCACTATTGAAAGCTCTTCTGGACGAACATGGGACCGGTCGCGTTATTTTCCGCAATACAAGGACAAACATGACAGGATTTCCTAAGCGGAAGTTCTGTCCGGCTCCACTCGCAGAAGGAGATAAGACTCTTCAAAATCGTATGCGTCGAGAACTGGAAGCCGAAGCCACTGAAAATGAGGCCAACATCCGATATTCTTTCTCCGAAGATCCCAGGGTCGACTGGTTGGTGTCTTTCTTGAGAAGCCACAAAAAGGAGAAGATCCTTCTCATCTGTAAGTCTCAGCGCAAGACACTTGCCCTGGAATCGGCTCTCCTGAAAAAAATGACAGTTAAGGTCGGGCTTTTCCACGAAGGCATCCCTCTTGTCCGAAGAGATCGCAATGCCGCCTGGTTTGCGGAAAAAGAAGGGGCTCAGCTACTCATCTGCTCGGAAATCGGCAGTGAAGGCCGCAACTTTCAATTTGCTCACCACCTGGTACTCTTCGACCTTCCTCTAAACCCGGGCCTGCTGGAGCAACGAATTGGGCGTCTCGATCGGATTGGACAGACTGAAACGATCCAGATTCATGTTCCATACGTGGAAGGGACAAGTCAGGAGTTCGTCCTCGAATGGTATCACAAAGGCTTGAACGCTTTTGAAGCCCCCACTCACAGCGGCAACGAATACCAGGCAACCTTCAGAGATCGTCTACTCACCATGGCGGTCACACACGACAATAAAGCCGAACAGAAGAAACGGGACAATTTCATCAAAGAGACCGTCAAATTTCGAAAAGAACTGTCACTCAAACTCAGGAAAGGCCGTGATCGTTTATTGGAACTCAATTCGTTTGATAGCGATATCGCTGAACAAGTCATTGAACGTATTCGCAGAGAAGATGCAGATCCTTTCCTGAAAGACTTTATCTACGAGCTACTGGATCATTTCGGCGTAAGATTCGGAGAGCATGAAGAAGGAGATGTTTTCCTCGACCCCAGTCATGCCTACGTCGAGGCATTCCCCTCCCTTCCGCATGAAGGCATCCTCGTCACCTTCGAGCGTAAGAGGGCCATTACCCGAGAAGACATCACCTTTGTTTCTCCGGATCACCCTCTCATATGGGACTCCCTCGATCTTTTGATAAACTCTTCAGCTGGGACCGCTTCCCTAGCCTATCTTGAATCGGAGACAGCAAATATAGTTCTGGAAACCGTTTTTGTATTGGAGACCATCGCAGACCCTAAATGGCATGTAGAACAATTCCTCCCATCCATGCCCCTACGAGCAATGGTAGACATTCGGGGCAACGACCTGACCTATAACCTCTATTCTGCTGATAGATTCCATCAACTAAAAGATGGGAATATCCATCGTTTTCTCGAAAACCCCGGATTCAATGCAGACCTACTCAAAGGTATGATCGACAATGCCAATACTCTGGCTGAAGAAAATGCCCTGACCCTCAAAAAAGCATCTTTGGAAAAAGCGAAGGAGGTTCTTGGCAGGGACATCCAACGCCTTATCGATCTCCAAAAGATCAATGATAACGTTCGCGATGAGGAAGTTGATCTCGCCAAAAAACAGCTCCTACACAACTGCGAAGCCATCAAAAATGCCAGAATCCGCCTCGATTCTATTCGACTAATCGTCGAAGGGCCGGGGAATTCTACTTAAGGGCGCATAACTCATATGCTCCACTCAAATCCTCTGATTTTTCCCGAAAATCCACTAAATTTTCGCGGAAATATCGCTTTTTTCGCGGCGATTTTTGAATTTTCCGCGAAATTTAAGGGTTGAAAGGGTCCAGTTATGATGCTTTTTCTTTCCTCTTCTAAAGAGGAGTCGGAGATTTTCAGAATCTGATCTGTGAGGTTGTTTTCTTTCAGTCACCTCATCGACTTCTCCTATATCGAAAGGATTATCCACTTTTATTGCTTATGTCCGAAACGAAAAAGACACCGCTCGGTTGGCCCGAACCACAAGGTCTTTGGCTCCCGTCTCAGGAGAAAGATTCCTGCGGCGTTGGCTTCATCGCACACCTAAAAGGTAAACGATCTCACGACATCATAGAGAAGACCCTCACGATGAATACCAACATGGATCATCGTGGAGCAAGTGGCTCAGACCCCGATACTGGGGATGGCGCTGGTATTTTCATCCAGATGCCCGATAAATTTCTGCGTAAGGAGATGAAAGAAAAAGACGTGGAATTGCCAGCCGAAGGCGACTACGGAGCAGGTGTTATCTTCATGTCACCAAACCCCGGTGAGCGTGAAGCGGCTATGCAACTCTTTGAGCATATCATTCGGGAAGAAGGACAGGAATTTCTCGGATGGCGTAATATACCAGTAAAAAGCGACATACTAGGAAAGACATCTGGCCGCTATGAACCTGCCATGAAACAGGTGTTTATTGGACGTGATACATCCACTGAGGCCGGTCTCGATTTCGAACGGAAGCTCTATGTCATTCGCAAACGTGTAGTTCATGCAGTCCGCACTAACGAAGAAGTCCCGGTCCAGTTCTACGACGTCCATGGAAATAAGAAAAACACCTTCCCTGGCAGCGAATACTTCTACATCACCGGACTTTCCGCGCGCACCATGATTTACAAAGGGATGCTGACTCCTTGCCAGCTCTCTGAGTATTTCCTCGATTTTCACGATCCGGATTTCGAATCGGCTCTCGCCTTGATGCACACTCGTTTCTCGACCAACACCTTCCCTAGTTGGCCACGTGCTCACCCAAACCGCTTCATCGCACATAACGGAGAGATCAATACCGTTATGGGTAACGAGAATTTCATGAAGGCTCGTCAAGCCCTCTGTAAGACCAAGAAATTTGGCGACAATACCGAAAACATATTCCCGGTCATCAATGAAGATGGTTCCGACTCCGCTCGTTGTGATAACGTTCTGGAGTTCCTCCATCTCGGAGGCTACGACCTGACTCATGCGATGATGATGATGATTCCCGAGCCTTGGGAACGTCACGAGTCCATGAGCGAAGCAAAGCGAGCCTTTTACGAATTTCATGCCTGTTTAATGGAACCCTGGGATGGCCCAGCTTCTATAACCTTCTCCGATGGTCATCAAATAGGGGCTGTTCTTGATCGCAATGGACTACGCCCAAGCCGATATTACGTCACCGAAGACGATCTCGTGATCATGGCGTCCGAAGTGGGTGTCATCCCTGGCATCGACGCCCTTTCAGTGGTCGAAAAAGGCCGGCTCCGCCCGGGTCGTATGTTCTTAGTGGACATGAACGAAGGCCGCATCGTACCCGATGAAGAAGTCAAAGAACGTATCTATAACGCCCAACCCTATCAACAGTGGCTGGATGAAAACCGCATCCCCATAGATCAGTTACCTGAACCCGAGAAGGCTCATGGAGTTGATCCGGAAACGATACAGACACGGCAACATGCCTTTGGTTTCACCTATGAAGATCTGCGTTTCGTCCTAGGTCCAACAGCTGAAAATGGTGTTCAACCCATCACATCTATGGGCAATGATACACCACTGGCCATTTTATCAAACCGATCAAAGCTTCTCTACGAGTATTTCAAACAGATCTTCGCACAAGTAACCAATCCTGCGCTCGACTGCATTCGTGAAGAATTGGTCACAGCCACCGAAACTTTCATCGGATCAGAAGGCAACCTACTCAAACCTGGGCCCAAAAGTTGCCGAATGGTTCGGCTCGATAGTCCCCTCATCGACAACCTTACACTCGGCAAACTACGTGAGATACAGAAACCTGGCTTTAAGAGCGCTACCATCAATGCCTCTTTCCCTACAGATCAAGGAGGCAAAGGATTAGAAAAAGCTCTCGCAGAACTTTTTCACCAAGCCAACAAAGCGATCAAAGAAGGTGTTAATATCCTCATTATTTCAGATCGGAATATCTCACAGGATCGCGCAGCCATCCCAACTCTCTTGGCCATGGCCGGCTTACACCATCATTTGGTAAATAAAGGCACCCGCACACGTATTTCCATCGTTCTCGAGACAGGCGAAGCGCGTGAGGTTCACCATTTTGCATTGCTGCTTGGTTATGGTGCAGATGCCATCAACCCATACCTCGCTTTCGAGTCTTTGCATAAGATGATCGAAGACGAAATGATCAGCGTTGAGTATGACAAAGCGGTCTACAACTACCTGAAAGGATCCATTAAAGGTGTCGTCAAAACGATGGCAAAGATGGGTATCTCCACCGTAGCTTCTTACCGTGGCGCCCAGATCTTCGAAGCCATTGGGCTGAGTAGCGAACTTGTTAATAAATACTTTACCGGGACAGCCACCCGCATCGAAGGTGCTCGCTTGGAAGAGATTGCAGAAGAGTCCCTCAAACGTCACAGGAAAGCCTTTCCGGATCGTCACATCGAAGATGCTGAGAATGCCCTCGATCCGGGTGGTATGTACCAATGGCGGAGTGACGGAGAACAACACCTCTTCAATCCGAAAACGATTCATCTGCTCCAGAAAGCTGTTCGTACCGGAAGTTATGATACGTACAAAGAGTATACAAAAGAGGTTAACGATCAGAGCGAAAATCTCTTCACGCTTCGCGGCCTGATGAAATTCAAGAACAACCGCACTCCTGTTCCGATCGATGAAGTCGAATCCATTGAAGCCATCACCAAACGTTTCAAGACAGGAGCTATGTCCTATGGCTCTATTTCGAAAGAAGCCCATGAAACGCTCGCTATCGCAATGAACCGCATTGGCGGCAAGTCGAATACGGGCGAGGGCGGAGAAGATCCAGAACGTTTCAAGCCAATGGAAAATGGCGACAGCAAGCGCTCCGCGATCAAGCAAGTTGCCTCTGGACGGTTTGGTGTCACCAGCGAATACCTGGTTAATTCAGATGAGCTTCAGATCAAAATTTCACAAGGCGCAAAACCAGGTGAAGGCGGTGAACTTCCCGGGCCTAAAGTGTATCCCTGGATAGCCAAAGTACGACACTCGACTCCCGGCGTAGGACTTGTTTCCCCTCCTCCACATCACGATATTTATTCGATCGAAGATTTGGCCGAGCTGATTCACGACCTCAAAAATGCCAATCACCATGCTCGTGTAAACGTGAAGTTAGTGGCTGAAGTTGGCGTTGGAACCATCGCTGCCGGTGTGGCAAAAGGTCATGCCGATGTCATCCTTATTTCCGGTCATGATGGAGGAACAGGTGCTTCACCATCCTCATCTGTCTACAATGCAGGCGCACCTTGGGAACTCGGTTTAGCCGAGACCAATCAGATTCTCCTGCTCAACGATCTGCGTAGCCGAGTTGTCCTCGAAACAGATGGTCAGCTCAAAACCGGACGGGACGTCGCTATTGCGGCCCTGCTCGGAGCGGAAGAATTTGGCTTCGCCACTGCTCCACTCGTTTCTGTGGGCTGCTTGATGATGCGTGTCTGTCAAAAGAATACCTGCCCTGTCGGTGTCGCCACACAGGATCCAAAGTTACGCAAAAACTTCATGGGTAAGCCTGAACACGTGGTCAACTTCATGCGATTCATCGCTACAGATTTCCGTGAGATTATGGCCGAAACAGGATTCCGTACTATCAACGAAATGGTCGGCCATGTTGAATGCCTTGAGACCTCAGATGCGATCGACCATTGGAAAGCCAATGGGCTCGATCTAACCAGCGTGTTCCACAAACCGGATGTCGGAGAGGAGGTTGGTACCTACTGCCAAAAGGAGCAGGACCATGGCCTGGACCTCGCTCTGGACAATACGAAGTTGATGGATATCTGCCAGCCAGCTTTGAAATATAAAACGAAAGTCAAAGCCGAGTTGCCCATCGTTAATGTCAACCGTGTGGTTGGAACTATCGTTGGTAGCGAGCTAACACGACTCCATGGTGCCGAAGGCCTCCCGGAAGATACCATTCACCTTAAATTTAAAGGAAGTGCAGGACAATCCTTCGCCGCCTTTACCCCTCCGGGAATGACCTTCGAACTCGAAGGAGATTCCAATGACTACTTTGGCAAAGGCGTGTCCGGCTCCAAGGTTATCGCCTATCCTCCCAAAGGATCCAAGTTCAAAGCAGAAGAAAATATTCTCATCGGCAATGTGGCCTTCTATGGGGCGACCTACGGCGAAGCTTACATCAGTGGTATGGCAGGAGAACGTTTCTGTGTCCGAAATTCCGGTGTTCGCGCCGTCGTTGAAGGCGTGGGAGATCATGGATGTGAATACATGACAGGTGGCCAGGTTATTGTCTTGGGCGGAACCGGGCGTAATTTTGCAGCGGGAATGTCCGGTGGCGTGGCTCACGTGCTCGATCTCGATGGAGGTTTTGAAGACCTACTCAATCCCGAAATGGTGAACCTATATCGACTCATTGAATGCGAAGATACCGAGATAGCTGAAGTTAAGGCAATGATCCAGAAACATGCTCAGTACACTGATTCAGTTCGCGGCAAATGGGTATTGGAAAACTGGGCAGAAATCCTGCCGAAGTTTATCAAAGTCCTTCCTCGGGATTACGAACGCATGCTTAACTCCTTCAAAAAAGTCGAAGAACAAGGCCTTTCAGGTGATGAAGCCGCTATGGCTGCCTTTGAGGAAAACTTAAAGGATCTATCCCGTATCAGCGGTAACTAACAAATATTATTATGGGAAACCCAACTGGATTTTTAGAAGTCGACAGGAAGACCATTTCCGAAAACGCGCCCCTTGAACGGATAAAAGATTGGAAGGAATTTAAAATCCATCCAGAGGAGAAACATCTGCAGGCTCAGGGCTCTCGCTGCATGGATTGTGGCACACCCTTTTGTCATACTGGACACCTTGTTTCAGGCATGGCCAGCGGCTGTCCTGTCAATAATCTCATTCCAGAATGGAACGACCTCGTCTATAAAGGTCGTTGGAAAGAAGCACTCGGTCGTTTGCACAAGACCAACAACTTTCCGGAGTTCACTGGCCGAGTATGTCCCGCACCCTGCGAAGGTTCATGTGTCATCGGTGTCATCGAACCACCCGTCACTATCAAAAATATCGAATCTTCGATTATTGATAAAGGATGGGAAGAAGGCTGGGTAACACCACATGTCCCTGAAAAACGGACCGGGAAAAAAGTCGCCGTGGTTGGATCCGGACCTTCCGGGCTAGCCTGTGCAGATCAGCTAAATCAAGCGGGCCACGATGTAACCGTTTATGAACGCGCGGACCGCATCGGAGGTCTCCTCATGTATGGAATCCCCAACATGAAACTCGATAAAGAAGGAGTTGTTCAACGCAGAGTCGACCTGATAGCTGCCGAAGGCGTCACCTTTGTCACTAATTGCGAAATTGGGAAGGATGTTACAGCTGATCAGTTAAAGAATGACTCCGATGCCGTCGTCTTCTGCACCGGTGCGACGAAACCTCGCGACCTCCCTATTCCAGGGCGCGATTTTAACGGAGTCCACTACGCCATGGAGTTTCTCACAGGAAACACCAAGCACCTACTCGACTCAAAATTTGACGGCTCGCTCCCAGAGCTGAACGCAAACGACAAAGACGTCGTTGTCATCGGTGGTGGCGATACGGGTACAGACTGTGTCGGCACATCTATCCGTCATGGCTGCAAAAGCGTTACCCAATTAGAGATCTTGCCTCGTCCTCCCGATGAACGCGAAGACAACAACCCATGGCCTGAATGGCCCAAGATTTATCGCCTGGATTACGGGCAAGAAGAAGCAAAAGCCCTGCAAGGCGAAGACCCACGTCAATACCTCGTTATGACTGAACGCTTTATCGATGATGGAAATGGCAATCTTGCCGGACTCGAAATCATCGAGATTGAATGGGGCAAAGATGATAATGGCCGATTTGTTCCCATGAAAAAGGAAGATACCCGCCGCACCATTTCAGCTCAGCTCGCTACCCTTGCGATGGGTTTCCTCGGGCCCGAACAACCTGTCGTTTCTCAAATGGGAATGACGACGGATGCCCGCTCAAACATCAAAGCAGATCACGGAAAATTCAAAACTAACATCGATGGTATCTTCGCTGCTGGAGACTGCCGTCGCGGTCAGAGTCTAGTTGTCTGGGCGATCAACGAAGGTCGTGGAGCTGCTCGCGAAGTGGATAACTTCCTCATGGGAGTCACCAATTTGCCTTAAAGATACAATTACTTTGCTTGAGCCTGTCGAAAAGAAGCAGCACAAGGCGGCTTGCCGCGTAGCGCACTAGGGGTGCGTAAGCAGTGAGCTAACACCGTTATCTTCTTTTTCCACAGGTTCCAGCCGGGTGAGGCCAGAGAATGGCCCGCCATTTAGAATAACATACAGAAAGCCGTCCGGACCGCTGGCTACATCTCGGATGCGTCCTTGGTTTTTCATGACAATCTCGTCCTCTACAACCTCACCCTCTATGATGACGAGACGATGCAATTCCTGTGAAGCCAATCCCGTTGCAAAAAGATCATATTTCCAATCCGGAAAACGATCTCCCTCATAAAAATCGATTCCACAAACAGCGATTGAAGGAGTCCAGTAGTGCGCTGGTTGGGCCATCCCTTCTTTTTCCGTAATACCTGTAATCGGGGTCCCGTTATAGTTCATTCCGTAGGTAATTACCGGCCATCCGTAATTTACCCCTCGCCTGATTCGATTGATCTCATCTCCACCACGCGGGCCATGCTCGGACTCCCATAGCTCGCCAGTAACAGGATGCCTATCCAAACCCTGTGGATTTCGATTTCCATAGCTCCAGATACTGGGGTAAGCCTCCTCTACTCCCACAAATGGATTATCTTCTGGAATCCTCCCGTCCTCATGGATTCGGTGAATCTTTCCATTGGGCCGGCTAATATCCTGAGCCATCTCCTTTCGGCCTCGATCACCGATGGCAAAGAAAAGGTAACCATCCTGAAAAACAAAACGTGATCCAAAGTGAGAGCCCGAACTCGTGTAAAATTTCGACGAAACATGAAAGATCTCTTCTTGATCGATCCAACGCCCCTTTTGTATTCGCCCACGAACCACAGCAGTCATCCCACCAAAGGCACCTTTTTTGGTTTCACTGAAAGAGAGATAAACCCAGCCATTCTTTTCGTAGTCTGGATGCAGAGCCACCTCCAATAAACCGCCCTGCCCATGAGACCAAACCTTTGGCGTTCCTTTAATCGGCCCTCTGAATTTTCCCTCCTTAACAATCCAGAGATCACCGTTGCGCTCTGTTGTTAGAATCGATCCATCCGGTAGAAAATCGAGTGACCAAAGAACACCCTTATGCTTAGCCACCTGGACCAACTTAAAATCATACTTCTCTGTTTTGAAAATACCACCCTCCGGTTGAATGCGATCGAGCAGCGCTTGCTTTCCAGCCAATTGTTTCTGCTCCCGTATGAAAATGACCAATGAACGAATCTCTTCATCACTCAAAACATCCTTCCACGCGACCATGCCAAGATCTGGAACACCATTTCGAATGGTTTCAGCTATTTCAGCATCTGAGGAACCGTGCTTCCAAACATCATCTATCAGAGAACTCCCCTCTCCTCCCTGCAACTGACTCCCATGACAACTCGCACAGAAATTCTGATACAATTGCTTAACCTTTCCTGTCCCGATACTCCCTTGACCCTGCGTCGCAGACACCCACACGCAAAGAAGCATCCCTAAGACGATGCCTAGCCTTCGCATACTCAAGATGTCTCCGATCATCTTTAAATCCAAGGACAGAAAACACCCAATTGCAACCTCTCCTCTGAGAAGCTGCCTAACCAAAATCATGAGGGCAGAGAACATTTTATTCATTCAGCAAGGCGCACTCCAGGAGATAGGGCTAAGTGCCCATCGACTAAATTGGAACAAAGCTGATGAATAGAAATTCGTTCTGCTATTTAATCAACATTCCAGATTGTTCCCATAATAGCAGGCTTAGGCCGCAACGGATCAGGAGGATCCATACTAAAAGGCGGGTCCGAACACGGAGACTGGTAATAAACAGTCAGGATGCGACCCGGCTCCAGCTCAATCGAATGCGGATACCCAAGATCAACCCCATCCACATCATCACGCAAAATGACCTCGTTTTCTTTTTTCCAGGTAATCCCATCTTCACTGATGCAGGCTCTTTCGCCATACGGCTCCCGCCGATAACTATAGGAGCAGAGGAGCCGACCATCCGACAACGTCAGTAATTGAGGAGGGTAGCCCCAGATTCCCGTTTTATGGACTTCACTCCAGGTCCTTCCCTCATCATCGGAATAAGCAAAATGGAAAAAGTTTTTTTCGCCCGTATCATCATAGGGCACCGAAGTCGCCCGCAGACCCAGGATGACTCTTCCCGTGGGGAGCTGAGCCACGTGTGGCTCTCCGAAACGTATTCCCGGAACGGGTGAATCTTTATCAACTACCCCTGTCGATTTAAAAACCGATCGCTTCTCCCACTTCAAATCTTTTTCTGAAGCACTCCATATATCGATATCTGCCCCAGACTCACGATAAGAAGCCACCAATACATCCCCACTCGCCAAATGAACACCTCCATGAACAGAATCTGGGCCACGCCCCATCAAATTCCAAGTGGAGCCATTGTCTTCCGAGAGCAAAGTCCAGCCACCATGCAAATCGGCCGCATCTCGATACTCTTTCCCATTTACCTCCTGTATCCATTTCTCCTTAACCTCAGGTCCATAGGCTAAATCGTCCATGTCCGTATATGTTTTTTCCATATGGCAGGTCGACCAGGCATGCATGATCAAACGCCCATCTCTCAACGTCGTAATCCCTTCTTCCCGATCATCCAGTAACGTGTCACGCACAACGATTGGTGAACTCCAGGTCTTTCCATCATCACTCGACCGAACCACCCATATAGCTCCCGAAGGCCCCATATGTTCATCCGTCCGACAAAAGCTCACCAGAATGTCGCCATTCATCGCCTTGGTTACAGCGGGCCAGCCACAGTATTCGTGCCTGTCTCCGTAGATATGGAAATGCTCCATTTTTCGAGGGGTATTTGAGGGGTTACTCATAGTCACTTTGGAAGTTTCCGAGCCATACAAGCCTCAGCCGCAAAAGCTGTAAAGCGCCATCGCCCCTTTACGCAAAAAATCACTCATACACCTCTCCCCCTTTTCTCTTACCGATAATCGGTTGGCGACTTACCAAATTGCTTTTTGAAAGCATCGGAAAAGTGGCTTCGGCTCGAATAGCCAATTTTGTGAGCGACTTCATCGATAGAATAACGATTTTCGAGCAGGAGATTCGCACCTCGAATCATTCGTAAGTGGTGAACGAATTGCATCGGCGTATGCCCAAAGGCAGCGGCAAATTTTTCAGCAAAAGCAGAACGACTCATCGAAGCAGCAGTGGCGAGCGATTCAACAGAATGCATTGCCGTAGGGTCTTCCAGGATCTTGTCGATGGCTCTTCCCAGTCGGTTATCTTCGAGGGCCATTAACCAAGGTAACGGACCATCGGCTGATTCCGTTAAATGCCGTAAAAGTTGCACCAGGCATGAGGTCATGAGCGCTGCCGTCATCGTATCGCTGCCAGAGAGAGACTGCGTCTGTTCGGTAATAATGCTGGAAAAAATTTCCTTCACCTGAGGAGCTTCTGAAAAATCAACGACTAATATTTCGTGAAGATGATCGAACAGCCCTAACGATTCTCCGAAGTTCACATTGATGAGGCCGCAAGCGAGCACCAATTCGGATTCGTCCTTGGGGCCCGCAGTTATATGGCAAACTCCCTCCCCACTGGGCGGAGAATCGATCCGGAGCTCTTCTTCGATCTCGCCGTAAGGCACCAGCGAATGCATCATCCCACTAGGAACCACCGATAAACTAAAGGGCTTAAGAGTATGTGTTTCACCATTAGGGCCGTGCATAAAACCCTCTCCTTTAAGGACGAAATGGAGCATCGTTCCGCTCGGGCCTGGCAATCTTAGCCGCCATCCCTTGTTCACCTCGCAAAGGGCGAATGGCTGCACTTTCACTGCCAAATTGGAAAGCAATTTACTAAGCACCATAAGGTTACAGTTGACCTTCCGATTGCTGACTAGCAATCTCTAAAACACAATGGGTTAGCACCCCTGGCAGAGGTTCTCTTAAAAATGGACGAAAGGGCACCGCTTCCGGACCACTTCGAACATGCTCTCTGCTAGGATGTGTTCTCAGGGAAACTCTTATGGCTTCTCAGAATAACACTTCATGAGTTCTTTTTAACAAAAAACCCACACAATACAATGAATGCCCCAAATAAAAAATACCGCCTTTCCATCAAGCGAGCCATGCTCGTTTCCATCTCTGCAATCGCGATAGGCTCTTTCCAAGCGCAGGCTGAAGAGGCCACAGAGACAACACCAAAACTGGACCTTGAGCGGACTGCTCTAGTCGTAACCGATCCTCAAAACGATTTCCTTAGCCCTGAGGGAGCTACCTGGGGACTCGTTGGAAAAAGCGTCACAGAAAATCAGACCGTCGAGCATATCGAAGCCCTGTTCAAAGCAGCCAAAGCCAATGATATCCCCGTGTTCGTTTCTCCTCATTACTACTACCCTACCGATAAAGGTTGGATGTTTGGTGGAACCATCGAAAACGTCATGCACAAGATTCACATGTTCGATCGCACTGGAGCACTGAGCCTCGAAGGTTTCGAAGGTTCGGGCGCCGATTGGCTTGAACTCTATAAGCCTCTCATAAACGACGGACACACCATCGTTACCAATCCTCACAAAGTCTATGGTCCGGAAAGCAACGATCTAGCTCTACAGCTCCGTAAGCGTCGTGTGGATACTGTCATTCTGGCTGGAATGTCTGCCAATCTTTGCACTGAAGCACATATGCGTGAATTGATGGAGCAAGGATTCGAAGTTATCGTTGTCAAGGACGCTACAGCAGCCGCCCAGTCACCAGCTCTTGGAGACGGTTACGCCTCTGCGCTAGTGAACTTTGGATTCATCGCCAACGAAGTTGTTACCACCGATGAAATCGTCGAACGCATGAGCCAAGAGTAACATTAGATTTTCTCTCCCACCTTTGGGAGGTAAGTGAAATCCCCTTATTCCCTTTTTCAGAAATCTTTCTGGAAAAGGGAATTTTTGCGTTAATGGTATTTCAAATTCATTTTAATGACCCCGACAATGTCGGAGCTGAGGATCAAAACAAATCCTCAACTCGCCTTACTAAGCTAGACACTCTCAAAAGTTTGCGGAAAAGAATCCCCCTCACTCTTCAATTTGAGAAAGGACCCCGCGGGCTTTTTCTGCCATTTCTGATTCGGGATCATTTTTGACAGTGCGGTGAAGGCGGAAAATCGCCTGATCATTACCAGAGCGAGCCAGATCCAGAGCCTCCTCAAATCCTTTATCTGAAAAACTCGTATCCCTCGGAACCACGGGATTATCGTAGTCTTTCCAATAGTACTTCAGATCATCCGATTCCCAGTCTGCATAGATCTCCTCCCAGCTAAGCCCACAGGGACCATGAGGCTCCAGCATAACTTCAGAAATGGTATCGCCCACTGCCTGATAGCGGTTGTCCAGAGAAATCCGTAACCGGTCCTCTGTGTAATTCGGAAGTGCTTTGTGAATGGTCAGAGCTGGAAAAATCAACGAGTCGCCCATTTCATAATCCGTGCTATGCCAGACCGGGTCGATCTCCTCGTGCTCTTCCGGTT
>CAXMUM010000005.1:0-273 GCA_964196585.1 uncultured Opitutaceae bacterium | reverse complement strand
ACCCGCCCAACCTTGTGCGAACCTGGAAGAACCGCAAGTCCTCCCAATTCCTGAGGACAATCGCCGACCGGTGCCCAGCAAGTCAGCGTTTCATAACTGCCCTGGAAGTGGACAAAATCCTGATGCGTCGGCGTCGTATGCTCTGTGTATTTCGGAAACCAGATCCGAGCAACCTTCTGAGGATGCGGCATGATCGGTTTACCGACAATTTTTTCGATCACTTCAGTCACTTCCGGCCAATGGGCTGAACGATGAAAATTTTCCAGTTTATAG
>CAXMUM010000004.1:31257-31672 GCA_964196585.1 uncultured Opitutaceae bacterium | reverse complement strand
GCAAAGTCAGCGAAAAACATGGCCAAATTTCAGGGCCCGATGAAGGAGATTCGCGAAAAGTACAAAGACAATCCTCAGAAGCAGCAGAAGGCGATGATGGAGCTCTATAAAGAGCATAAGATCAACCCGGTTGCTGGATGTTTACCGATGTTCGTACAGATACCGATTTTCTTCGGCTTCTTCAGGATGTTGAATAGTGCGTCTGAGCTGAGATTTGCGGAATTTTTGTGGGCAACAGACCTCTCGGGTCCGGATACTGTGGGGCATATCTTCGGCTTTCCTATCAACATATTTGTATTGTTGATGGGAGTTACTTCTTTTTTTCAAATGAAGATGATGCCTATGCCGTCGGTGGACAATGCGCAGGCAAAAATATTCAAGTTTATGCCAATTATCATGGTGGTAATGCTTTATA
>CAXMUM010000004.1:0-31247 GCA_964196585.1 uncultured Opitutaceae bacterium | reverse complement strand
CTTCTCTTCCGGATTGGCTCTTTACTGGACGGCACAGAATCTTTTCACTATCGGGCAGCAAGCCTTAACGAATCGAAAGAAAAAAGGGGAAGAGGTGGAGATCATCCCTCCGACAACCAAAAAACATAAAAGCCAATCTGCTAATCGAAAGAAAAAAAGGAATCGTTAAGAGTCCTTAATCAGTAGGTGGTTACTTATATAAACACTATATAATTGAGCCCAACGAGATGAGTCGCACCCCATACAATCGATATAACCTCATCGGTGATAGTGCGCAGGAAGCAGTGCGAAAGGGGCTGGCTGAAGCCGATTGGTATGCCAGTCCAATTCCCAAGGAGAAGATGCGTGAATTGCTGACTCGAAAGAATGGTCCTGCGATTCGTGATACGATAATCTGGTTCAGCTTGTTGATTGTGACTGGGTTTTTAGGATACATGTGGTGGGGTACTTGGTTGGCTATCATCCCTTTTGCCATTTATGGTATTGTCTATGCTTCCTCTTCAGACTCACGTTGGCATGAAGCCAGCCATGGAACCGCATTTAAGTCGGACTGGTTAAACAATGCACTCTATGAAGTTGCCTGTTTTATGGTAGTGCGTGAGTCGATCCCCTGGCGGTGGAGTCACACTCGGCATCATAGCGATACAATCATCGTTGGTCGCGATCCCGAAATAGCTGTTCCGCGTCCTCCTGATTTATTGGGGATTTGCATGGGATTTTTTGCACTGGGAACGACACCTAAGGAGTGGAAGAAAATTATTCTGCATTGTCTGGGGCGAATGACAGCTGTCGAAAAAACCTACGTCCCAAAATCTGAGTTTGGCAAAATCTTTTTTAAGGCACGCATCTGGGTCGCCATCTATCTCTTTGTTATAGTGTTGGCTATTTATTGGGGCTCTATCTTGCCACTCATGTACGTTGGCTTGCCAAATTTCTACGGGTCATGGTTGATGCCATTCTATGGATTAACTCAACATGCTGGGTTGGCAGAAAACGTGCTCGATCATCGTTTGAATTGTCGCACGGTGAAGATGAATTTTATCCATCGGTATTTGTATTGGAACATGAATTATCATGTGGAGCATCATATGTTTCCTCTTGTCCCCTACCATGCATTGCCTCGATTGCATGCGCTAATGAAGGACGATGCTCCTGAGCCTTACACCAGCATCTTTGATGCGTTTAAGGAAATTATTCCGACTCTTTTTAAACAGGTTAAAGATCCCACTTACCACGCTGTGCGAGTTCTACCAGCTACTGCAGGCAAGTCGACAGACCGCCATGGGATTGAGTCAATTACGCCAACTGGTCGGAAGGCTGATGACGGATGGATAGAACTTTGCCGCTCCGATCTTCTTAGTAAAGAAGATGTTGTTCGTTATGATCACGAGGGCAGGAGTTTTGCGATTTATCGTGCCGAAGATGGTTCCCTTTACGGGACGGATGGTATTTGTACCCATGGGAATGCTCACCTGGCGGATGGTATGGTGAAAGGTAATCTGATCGAATGCCCGAAGCACAATGGCCGCTTTGATGTGCGCGATGGTTCAATTCAACGGCCACCGGTTTGCGTCGGCATCAAGACTTACAAAGTGGAGGACAGAGGAGGTAACTTGTTTATCGATCTTGAATCTGCCGGAGGAGCTGGTGTCGAAGATGAGGCGAAGGCCATGCACACTTTCAAGGTCGTTAGTAACGACAACGTAGCTACTTTTATAAAGGAGCTCAACTTAGTGCCCGCAGGAGGAACCAAGGGGTTCCATTTCAAACCAGGAGATTATATTCAACTGAATATACCGGAGTACGAAATGACCTATGAATCCATTGAAGTGCAGGAGCCCTACGCTCCGGCTTGGTTGGAAATGAACTTGTTTGAATGCCGCACGCATAATGAGACGCCTGTTCGGCGTAACTATTCATTGGTTACGAACCCTGAAAAAGAGGATGTTCTAAAATTCAATGTGCGTATCGCGACGCCACCAGCTGGGAAGAATGTAAATGGTGGTGTTGGTTCCTCATATGTTTTTAATCTTAAACCGGGTGATGAGGTTACAGCGATTGGGCCTTTTGGTGATTTTCATATTAAGGAGGAAAGCGACAAAGAGATGATCTATGTCGGTGGAGGGGCTGGCATGGCCCCTTTGCGTTCTCACTTGTCTTATCTTTTTGAGAGTTTGAAGACTCAGCGTAAGGTGAGTTACTGGTATGGAGCGCGTTCTTCTAAGGAAATGTTCTATCAGGATTATTTTGAAGATTTGGCGAGTTGCCACGAAAATTTCGATTTCAATGTCGCGATGAGTGAACCACAGAGTGAGGATGATTGGACTGGCCCCAAGGGCTTTATTCATGAGGTGCTGGATGATGATTACCTCAACGCTCACCCAGACCCTAAATCCGTAGAGTATTACTTATGTGGGCCACCTATGATGATTCAGGCAACCTCTGCCATTTTGAGTGGACATGGAGTAGAAGCAGAAAATATTTCCTATGATGAGTTTTAAGGTGAAGAGGAGATTCACTTCTGCGCTTTTGGTTGCCCTTCGAAATTTTGATATAATGATATCAGGCAAAACAGAAAAGCGAAGACCTTCGACGCTAAATATATAAAACAAAAAAATATTCATGTCTGGACATAGTAAATGGTCGACCATCAAAAGGGCAAAAGGAGCAGCCGACGCAAAGCGTGGCCAAATATTTAGCCGCATTGGGAAAGAGATATCACTGGCTGCGAAGGGAGGTGGAGGTGATGTTGATATGAACCCTCGTCTCCGTGGCCTTATGGCGAAGGCGAAAGCCGCAAATATGCCGGCTGACAATATTGACCGTGCGATTAAAAAGGGGACCGGAGAGTTGCCAGGCCTCGTTTATGAACAGTTTGTTTATGAGGGGTACGCGCCAGGTGGGGTGGCCGTGATCGTCGAAGTGACGACAGACAATAAGAATCGGAGTGCTTCGGATGTACGGTCGCTTTTTTCGAAGAATGGTGGAAAATTGGCTGGAGCAAACGCGGTGTCGTTTATGTTTAACCACTGTGGGCAGTTTTTGATTGGGAAAGAGGGGGTTTCCGAGGATGATATAATGGAAGCTGCACTGGATGCGGGGGCGGACGATATCAGAACGCACCCTGAGTATTTTGAAGTGATCACTCCTTTATCGGAATATGATGCCGTTGCGAGCGCTTTAGAGGAGAAGGGTATTGTTCCGGATTCTTCGGAGCTCGCCTATATTCCTGAGACAATGACTCCTGTGACTGGCGAGGCTGTAGCTCGGCAAGTTCAACGATTAATCGATTTGCTTGATGAAAACGATGATGTCCAGAATGTTTTCTCAAATGCGGAATTTGATGAGTCGATAGAGATGGAGTAGTATAAACTGGTTTCCCCATCTCTTTAGGATTGGTTGATCCTTTGAGAGGTTAGCTCCAATTTTTGTGTTTTATAAAAGACAAATATGAGCAATTGTTAAAACGTGAATGATACGGAAGACATTGCGGCTTCGGATGAACTTGGCGAGATTGGCTTGGTAAGCTTTGCTGATTTTGTGTCGCGTGAACCGTTCACTTTTGAAAATGGCCGAAATATTCCAGAGTTTTCCCTAAGATATGAGACTTATGGGCATTTGAATGAGACAGGGACGAATGCAATCTTAATCAATCATGCTCTCACAGGAGATCACCATTGTGCGGGGATTCATTCGCTGCAGGATCGTAAGCCTGGATGGTGGAATAATATGACCGGCCCTGGGAAGCCGATTGATACAAACCGGTTTTTTGTTGTTTGCAGTAACTGTTTAGGTGGTTGCCAAGGATCAACTGGGCCAACATCGATTGATCCTGAGACAGGCAAGTTATATCAACTGGAGTTTCCTTTTGTGAGCATTCGGGATATGGTGGTGGCCCAAAAGCGATTATTGGATCATTTAGGTGTTTCTAGATTATCTGCCGTCATAGGAGGATCGATGGGCGGAATGCAGGTTCTTCAATGGGGAATAGAGTTCCCGGATTTTGTTGAAAGGTTATTGCCTCTGGCTACGACTTCACAGCAGGGACCACAAGCTATCGCTTTTAATGAGGTTGGGCGTCAGGCAATCATGCAGGACCCGGAATGGCTGCAGGGAAATTATGAAGAGGATGGTGGCCCAAAGGTAGGGTTGGGGATTGCTCGGATGATGGCTCATATTACTTATCTGTCAGATAAGGGAATGGATATGAAATTTGGGCGTCGCCGGCGTAGCGAAGATATTGATACTGTTTTCAGTTTTGATGTTGATTTTGAGGTAGAAAGTTATTTGCGCTACCAAGGCCAGAGTTTTATCAACCGGTTTGATGCCAATACATACCTCTATTTTACACGAGCTCTGGATTATTTTGATCTAAAGCGTCAGTATGGCTCTTTGGAAAATGCATTTAAGGGGTTGAAATCGAAAGTATTGGTAATCGGTTTTACCTCTGACTGGCTATTCCCTACAGAAGGGAATCGGGAGATTGTTCTAGCGATGCTTCGGGCCGGCAAGGATGCGAGTTATGCCGAGATCGCAATGGATTTTGGACATGATTCTTTTTTGGTAGAATCTCCTGATTTGTATAAACTTATGAGGGCCTTTTTGAGTGGTGATTGATATGAAAAAGGTATCTGAAAAACGAACCGTGGATATGCAGATTATTTCTGATTGGGTCGAACCGGGCAGTCGAGTGCTCGATTTGGGTTGTGGCCGGGGTGTGATGCTGGAGTTCCTTAAACAGAAAAAGTCAGTTGTGGGAATGGGTGTTGACTTGGAGTCTTCAAAGATTCGGGCCGGAGTGAAGAAAGGGCTTACGGTTTATCAGGGTGATATAGAAGCATTCATGACATCTTTTCCTGATGGTTTTTTTGATAGAGTTTTATGCTCCCGAACGTTGCCGGAGTTGTCGGAACCGTCGAAGATCATCCACGAAGCATTGCGGGTTGGTCGCCATTTAACGATTGGGTTCGTTAATCATGGTTACTGGAAGAATCGTCTTGGCATGTTATTGAAGGGAGGACGTTTTATCAATGTGGTGTATCCTAATCTGTGGCATGATAGTAGCCCCTCAAATCCTGTGTCTATTAAGGAGTTTGAGTACTTCTGTTCGAGTGAAGGCATCTCAATTTCTCGAAAGGTATACCTTAGAGGAGACTGGAAAACCCGTTGTAGGATGACCCCTAACTTTTTGGGAGGATATGCCCTCTATGATTTGTCTCGATGATTCGCTAGGTGGGCACTTAGTTTGCGGCCTTATTGAGCTGGTCGAGTAAGGCTTGCTTATTCGAGGCGAGCGCAGGCTCTGTAATTTTGTTGATGAGTGTACGTGCTCCGAGAAAACGCTCCTGTTTGAGATAAACATTGGCGCGATGTAGCTGGACGGTTTGTTTTTCGAGGGTTGTAGGAGCCATTTCTTCAAGTTTCTCCCAGATGGTGAGTGCTTCATCCCATTGTGGTTCTGTTAGGTCATAATAGCTTTCTGCGTAACGGTAAGTGTAGGCAAAGTTCGAAGGGGAAAGTTCGGCTGCTTTTTGGAAAGCATCATGCATCTGTTTTTCGATTGCTTCTCTGGTATATACTCCATCAGCAATAAAAAACTTCATGAACTCTGTTAAGAGTGTTCCCAATTGATGGTGGTAGAGAGGTTCTTCGGGATCCAATTCAATTGCTTTCAGATAGTATGCAAGAGCCTCTTCGTATTTCCCCTCTTCAATGCAATAGTTCCCCAACTGATTCTTTACGATAGGGATATTAGAATCGATTTCATTGGCTTCTAAGAATATGGATACAGATGCTTTGCGTTCACCGATACGGGACAAAAGAAGGCCATAGGTTACATAGGCTGCCACAAAATCTGGGTTATCGCTTATGAGATTGTCATAGGATGTTGCGACGTCTCTCAGCTTTGGCTTAAGCGTTTGTACGTCATCATCATTGGAAGCCTTATTCAAGGCCTCCCAGATCTCTTTTTCTCTTTGAACCAAAGTCTTGAGCTGCCTTTCTGCAAGAGTTTCTGTTCTTTGTGCTATCTCTGCGGCAAATAGATTTGGTGTTACCAGATACAGTAGAGCGGAAGAAAGAGCGAAAAGCCGGAGCATGTTATAGGAAAAATGTTGATATGGGTTGAAGAGTATACAGGAGGGTGACGTCCTTAATCAGTGTTCGGAAAAGAAAGGTTTCTGATCCTTTGAAAGCTTTCTTATTTTTATGGGTGAAACCAGCTTTTACTTTTACAATGCCAGTCGATCATGTTGACTGGATCAGTTACTTCATGAAAACTGCTACTCCCCATTCTAGTTTTTTTGCGTTTACTGCCTATACGGGGTTGGGGTATCTGGCGTTAATCCTTCACCATGGGTGCTTTTACCCAGATCTTGGAGTGACGCCTTCTTCATTTAGTTTAGTGTTGGTTTTTGGCAACCTCACCTCAGGGACAATCTGCTTTGGACTAAGCTTGAGAATTTTGATTTCTTGGTGGAAAGCCGTTTCGAATAATTCCTGAAAAGGTTGGGAAAGATCGAGGGAAGATTTACGAAAGCTCCTTCTTCACCCATTTTTTAAGAAGTTCCTTTTCATAACGGAGAGGGTCGTTCCTGTTTTTTGAAATCTTAATTAGAAAATTGCGATCGCTTAGGCGTCGTGAACCCTCAGCTTTCACCAATCCGTTTGCATCGACTAGTTTAAACTCAAGCCTAATAAGAGGAGGATAGACATCCCGGATGATGCGTGGATCTCCTGGGGCGTGACCAAACTCTAGGTTCCCGGCTAGGTCTATATCGGTAACGATAACTGTGAGATGATCACCCTCGCTCAAGTAGGTGGCGACAAGTTTTTGAAGATGTTTGCTGAGGTCGACCAGGACCCAAGAATAATCTCCTTCATCACTGCCTCTTCTTGATCGAACATCCGTGAAAGAGTCGGGATCGCTAAAAGTGATTTCGACCACTGGTGCGTTGCTTTGCCCTGCCAAAGAGGTCATCCCAAAAAGAAGTGCGCCCAAGAGTGATGTTAGTATTCGTTTTTTCATTTGTCTAAATAATCATTACATAAGACTTAGGAATATTGGGAAAGGTTCCTGAATGATAAAAAAAAGTACCGTATGGTCAAGTTGAGGGCTTAATGAGCTCTTCGTATTCTGGAAAATAACTGTTGATGAGGGGTAAGTCAAATGTGCGTAAGATGCTGGTATTGCTTTCTCTTGCTAGAAGAAATTCAAATGATTTTTCAATCAGTGATTCCGGAGTAATAGCTCCACTTGTAAGATGTTGGTAGTATTCGTCCGAAAGGGTAACTTGATGTATTGTAGTCGTTTGGTTGGAAACAGTCACTTCAAAGTGCGAGGGAGAAATTTTAACAACGGAAATCATCTATCAATAGCATTCTTTTTCGGAGTTGAAGGTGAGGCTGACGGAGTTGATACAATAGCGTAGTCCGGTCGGTTGTGGGCCATCTTCAAAAACATGTCCAAGATGACCCCCACATCGCGCACAGGTCACTTCAGTTCGTTCTCTGCCGAGGCTGCTGTCGATATGCTCTTCAACATGTTCTTCTTTTTCTGGTTGAAAAAAACTCGGCCATCCGGATCCGGAATCAAATTTTGTTGAGACCGAAAAGAGAGGGAGTCCGCAACCGGCGCATCGATAATGTCCTTCCTTTTTGTTATCTGTATATGTTCCCGTGAAAGCATGCTCGGTTCCTTTTTGTCGTAGGACATGATACTGCTCGGGAGTCAGTTCTTTTTTCCATTCATCTTCAGATTTGATGATCTTTTCCATGAGTTAGTTATGGCTGGGTTCAATTGGAGCGTAGTGAGTAACTCGGGGAGTTCACTTATGTGCTCAAGTTTATAATACTTTTTACGGTTGATCGGAAGCTCTTTCAGGATAAAGCGCAAGTAAACCTTCGTGCGAAGCAGGGCAGATCCCTCTTTCGGTTATCAGTCCTGTGATCAGATTGGCTGGCGTAATATCAAAGGCATAGTTAACCGCTGGGCTGTTTTCAGGAGTCACCCGGATTGTATGTATAATTCCATCAGAGGTACATCCGGTTATATGTGTTACTTCACTTTCGTCTCGGATCTCAATGGGAATTTCTGTGAGCCCATCACGGATGCTCCAGTCGATAGTCGGATAGGGAAGTGCTACATAGAATGGTATGTCGTTGGCTTGAGCGGCAAGAGCTTTGAGATAGGTTCCGATTTTGTTACAAACATCGCCGTGACAGGTAGTCCGGTCTGTTCCGACGAGGCACAGGTCGACTTGTCTTTTTTGCATTAAATGTCCCCCTGCGTTATCTACGATAACACTGTGTGGTACGCCATGTTGTGCTAGCTCCCATGCAGTCAGTGATGCCCCTTGATTGCGTGGTCGAGTTTCATCAACCCATACATGGATTCCTATTCCTGTGTCGTGAGCTTTATAGATAGGGGCAAGGGCGGTACCATAGTCAACTGTTGCCAACCATCCTGCATTGCAATGGGTGAGGATCTGAACGGGCTTGTCTTTGGAAGCTGCTATTTCGCGGATGAGCTTCAATCCGTTTTCACCGATGGCTCGATTGATTTCGACATCTTCTTCGCAGAGTGCTTCCGCATAGGAATAAGCGGTTGCTTCACGGTTTTCTAGAGGGACTGCTAGTAATTTGCTTTTAATTGCTTCAATTGCCCAACGTAAATTGACCGCCGTGGGACGAGTCTTGATCAAAAGATCACCTGCTTGTTTTACGCTATCATCACTTGGATCCTCGTGGACCGCCAGGCACATTCCATATGCTGCGGTGGCTCCGATTAAGGGTGCCCCGCGAACAAGCATCTCTTTGATTGCAGACGCAACTTCTGCTACCGTTGTGAGCTGAGTTGTTTCAAAGAGGTGAGGAAGCTTCGTTTGGTCGATAATGGTGACGGACCATCCATCGGAGGACTTCCAAATAGTTCTGTAGGGACGATTTCCTATGTTCACGGGAGGAAGAATGTAGTTTTAAATTTCCTTAATGGCAAGATTTCGACGTATAGATGGGAGAAAGAAGTCGAGTGTTTCTGAAGCCTATAGTGACCAGTTACGATTTTTCTGGGCGTTTACTGGTTCCTTTCTTGTAATGAAAGTATGCCAGTTTTTCTTCACACTCGAATTAGGGTCAGTAACCTTGAGAAAACCATTTCTTTTTACGAACCGTTAGGATTTTCTTTAAAACGGCGTAATCCAAAATCGCCTGCTGGCAATGAACTTGTTTTCCTAGAGATCCTAGGAAGTGAGCACTTATTGGAGCTTTGTTTTTCTCCAAATGAAATACCTGAGGTGCAGGAGGACCTGATGCACACAGCAGTGGGTTATCCAGACTTGATTGCAACCTGTGATGAATTGGAAAAACAAGGCTACGAAATTTGGCCATCCGATTGGAAGAAGACGTTTCCAGAGGGCCGAAGAATGGCGTTTGTTACCGATCCTGATGGGTATGAGGTTGAACTATTGGAGTGCGTTGAAAATTAAGGAGCAGCTGCGCCTTGCCTTGACTTCGGACAAAGGTGGAATTCTGTTGGGGTAATCATTCTCATGCGAAATTCATTAGTTTTATTCTTTATACTTATTTTGGCTCTCTTTCTCGGGTGCTCAAAGAAACAGACCACGGAAGTTTCTGATACAGAAAAAGAAGTGGCTAATCAGTCGGATCAATCTGATGACCTGCATCGAGTTTCCTTTAATCGAGATGCTGAGGCAGTGGAGACGAGTGAACCTGATGAGGTATCTGAGACCAATGTGCCTGAAAAGACCGAAACGGAAACTGTCATGCTATATGAGCCGAAACCGAGAGCATTTTATTATCCTTTTTATCCACTTAGTTTACGGATGGAAGGAGTGGAGGGAACTGTTTTGTTAGAGTTTGTGATTGATAGAGAGGGAAATGTAATTGATCCAAAAATAGGTAGTTCGACAGAACCACGTTTCAACGAATATGCCCTTGAAGCAATTAGGGAGAGTAAGTTTTTTCCAGGATTGGTAGATGATAAACCGGTGAATTTTCCGGTGGAATTTCCTATCACCTATACATCAGAGTTCGGCACTGGTCAGGTGCCGCCTGATTCTGTGTTTAACCATTTAGTTTCGAATTTTGGAACATTCTATGTGAAAACCCCGGGAGGGCATGAGTTGGCAGAATTAAAAGTGAGCCCAATTCTTAGGCAAGAGCCTTTCTTCCCAGAAGAAATGAGGGAATCGAAAACCTCAGGAACCGTAAAACTCCGTTTCACAGTTACCGAGGAAGGGCGGGTCGAGGATCCAGAGATTGTCGAGTCGAGTAACAAAGAGTTTGAACAGTCAGCCCTAATGGCCATTCGCTTCTGGCAGTTCATTCCACGGATTAAAGAGGGTAAACCAGTTCGAAGTCAGGTTGAACTTCCCATCTCATTTGGCTTTTCTGAGGAAACGAATGGCGAAGGACAATAAATCTTTATTTTGCTTTTTACAGATTAGAATATTTAAGGGATGAGAGGTTGTCTCCCATTTCTCTCGAACCTATAATAAGGACTAGATAAGATATGAATTTGTGCCCTTGCGGATCTGGCGTTGCGTATAGTGACTGTTGCGAAGTTTACATTTCAGGGAAGCGGGCTGCTCCGACTGCTGAGGCCTTAATGCGTTCTCGTTATACGGCATATGTGAATAAAGAAATTTCTTATTTGGAAGAGACGCTAACGTCACAAGAAAAGGCTGATTTTTCATCAGCCGAAACCCTGGGCTGGGCGGAGAATTCGGAATGGATTGGTCTTGAAGTTTCACAGACCGAAGGGGGCTCTGAAGAAGACAAAACTGGTATCGTGGGTTTTTCTGCTCGATTTAAACAGAAGGGAGAGCCGGAGGAGAAGGTTCACCATGAGATAGGAAAATTTGTAAAACAGGAGGGGCGGTGGTATTATGCGGGGCATGTTTCTCCCAAGGGGCAAACAGTGAAACGGGAGGAGCCCAAAATAGGGAGGAATGATCCATGTACCTGTGGCAGTGGGAAAAAATTTAAAAAATGCTGCGGGAAATAAGCCGGCCGATAGAAACTTCTAGCCGAAGATTCTGCCATGCCCGGAGTAGACATTCATTTTTTCTCCACGGAGAAATCCGATTAAGGTTTGTCCGCTTTCCCGAGCAAATTGAACAGCAAGACTTGAAGGAGCAGAGATTGCGACAATCACCGGAATTGCACAGGATAGAGCCTTTTGCATGATCTCAAAGGAAACGCGCCCGCTGACTAGCAGTATCTGGGTTTTTAAAGGAAGTTCATTTCTGAAGAAACTGGATCCGATGATTTTATCCAGTGCATTGTGCCGTCCTACATCTTCCCGTAGAACATGCATTTGCCCTTCTTTGTCGAAAAGAGCTGAGGCGTGAAGCCCGCCAGTCTGTTCAAACATCTGTTGCTCTGCTCTGAGCTTCGAGGGAAGAGAATAGATTATTTCCGGAGAGACGTTGAAATCGTCGTTTTCAATAGGTGAAAATTTTTGATGGATGGCCTCAATGCTGGCTTTGCTGCAGATACCGCAACTAGATGAAGTAAAGGTATTCCGCACAAGATCGTTCCAATTGAGTGCTTCCGGGTCTTCTAGAATAACGTCTAGGATGTTTTCGTTTGGCGACTCTCCTTTTTGTCCACATCTCACAATATCAAGAATATCATCTCTTGATCGTATCAGCGCTTCGGACCAGAGAAATCCAGCAGCCAGTTCTCTATCATGGCCAGGAGTGCGCATTACGACGGCTAGGCTTTTTCCGCCGATGCGTATTTCCAGGGGTTCTTCTTCTGCTACAAAATCTTTTGTTTCTTTCGCTATTTTTTGAGCGGAATGGCGATAAATGGAGAAAGATCGGCTGGTTTGTTTCATGCTCTGGGTAAGAGAGGGCTATAGCATGCGATGTTTGTGGATGCGATCTGAAATATGGTGGAACTCAAGGGTCATTGCTTAATCAAGAGTCTTGCCGAAAGGAATGGCTCACTCTTAGATTTCCCTTTTCGTGCTGACAATTCAAAATATAACTCTCCGGTTTGGAGAACGCTTCCTTTTTCGGGACATTACAACAACGATTGGTTCTAGAGATCGTATTGGATTGGTGGGTCCAAATGGGGCGGGAAAGTCTACGCTGCTGAAGTTGATCTTGGGCGAAATTGAGGCAGAGGGAGGGATCATTCAAAAAGCGAATTATGTGACATTGGGCTATCTTCCTCAGGAAGGTGTTGTTGCTGCCGGACGTTCTCTCTACAAGGAAGCTGAGTCAGCGTTTGAGGACATTATATCGATCCAAAAGCACATTGAGGCAGCCAGTGAGCAGTTGGAGAGGATGGATACCACAAGTGATCTTTATCCAGAAACGTTGGAGATCATTGGTGAGTGGGAGCATCGTCTAGAAGAATTAGATGCATCCCGGCTTCAATCCAGAGTAGAAACAATTCTATTGGGATTAGGCTTTTCGATGTCTGATATGGAGAGAGATTGTAACGAATTTAGCGGGGGTTGGCAGATGCGAATTGCGTTAGCAAAGCTCTTACTTCGCCAACCTACACTATTGCTTCTCGATGAGCCGACCAATCACCTCGATTTATCTTCGTTACGCTGGTTGGAGGCTTTTTTGAGGAAGTATGATGGTGCTCTTCTTTTGGTCTCACATGACAAGGCTTTTTTGAATGCCTTATCAAATCGGACATTGGCCCTTTCTGTAGGGAGAATGGAAAATTACGCAGGAAACTACGCTTTTTTTGAAAGGGAAAGTGTCTTGAGACGTGAATTGCAGGCAAAGGCTTTTAAGAATCAGCAAAGAGAGCTTCAACAGACAGAACGGTTTATCGAGCGGTTTCGGTCCAAAGCCAGTAAAGCAAGCCAGGTCCAGAGTAGGATTAAGCAATTGGATAAGATCGAACGAATTGAGATTGAGGAGGATGCTCCGGATATTCATTTTTCGTTTCCTGATCCCCGTCCTAGCGGACATGTGGTTATGGAACTGGAGAATGTAGTGAAGAAATATGGGGATTTGACTGTCTTTGAAGGTCTCAACTATCGGATAGAGAAGGGAGACCGCATTGCGATTGTGGGAGTAAATGGAGCGGGAAAGTCTACCTTTGTTAGAATTTTGGCTGGTGAGGAACCTATTCAAAATGGGCAAATAAAGGCAGGGCATAAGGTCACTGCTTCCTATTTTGCTCAGCATCAGCCGGATGAATTGGATTTATCAAAGGAGGTCCTTGAGATTATGAGAGAGGTCTCTTCCGGTGCGGGTGACACACAGTTGAGGGCCATCTTGGGGGCATTTCTTTTTCGGGGAGATGATGCTTTCAAGAGGGTGGAGGTTTTATCAGGAGGTGAAAAAAGTCGGTTGGCTTTGGCGAAGATGTTGCTGAGGCCTGCTAATTTCATGATAATGGATGAACCAACCAATCACTTGGATATGCGCTCGAAAGCTGTACTCCAGAAAGCGTTGGCAGAGTATAAAGGGTCTATCGTTATTGTTTCTCACGATCGAGATTTTCTCGATGGCATAGTGACCAAGGTGTTGGAGGTGAGCCAAAAGGGAGTGAGAACGTTTTTGGGGAATGTCTCAGATTATGTTTTGCAGATGGAAGCTGAAGCAGCTGCTCTGGAGGGTCGAAGAACGAATGCGGCACAAAAACCTCAAGCGGAAGGGGAAAGCCTTTCCCCGAAGGAACGAAGGCGAAAAGAGGCTGAGCGGCGCAAGCAGATTGGCCCTCTGAAGAAAAGGGTCGAAGAACTCGAAGTCAGAATTGGGGAACTGGAAGCACAACATAAGGAGATAGAGGCCAGTATGTTGTTACCTGGATTCTATCAGCAAGGAGTGGAAACAACCCGGCTTTTGCAGGAACACGATCGACTTAAGACTTCTTTAGAAGAAAGCTATGTTGAGTGGGAAAAGCTGACAGAAAAGTTATCTCAGTGAGAAGTTTCCTGGCTGGGGTTTTGGAGAGATAGGTAAAATCACTCAGTCACGCGTTCCCTCAATTGCTTGGCTTCTGAGCGTTTTCGTTTATCTTTAAGGATCTTTTCTTTAATAGCGTGAGGTCGTGGAGCGGATTGTCTCCGTTTCTTCTCTCGTTTTGATCGAGCTTCGTTAAGGGAACGCTCCCTTTCGTCCTTGATCAGTTCTAGAAGTCGTTCTCTGGCAATTTTTCTGTTGGTTGCTTGTGATCTTGAAGATTGAACGCTCACTCGTAGCCCTGTTGGGCGGTGGAAAAGAGTGACCTTTGTGGCTACTTTGTTGACATTTTGTCCCCCTGGACCTGACGCAAGTGAGAATTCCTCCTCCAGATCGTCCTCATTGAGAGTGATGCTGCGTTTCATTGGTAGGGTTAGGGGTAAATGAAATAAGTGTAATTTTATCCTGTAACAACAGATTTTCCCCGGTTTTAGGGGATTTCTCAAAATGAATGGAGATTGGGGTGTATTACAAGCTTTGGAGGGGTGCATATGGTATGCCCTTTCATGCGGAGTGGAGGGTTCTCCCGTTCGCTATCCAAATAAACCCCTAGACAGAAGATCTGCACATTTACTGATTTCATTCTGCTGTAGCTCTAAACTTTTGGGGAATGAAACCGTTTTTAGGAGCAAGTTAAACTCTAAAGGTATCTCTCGGATGGCACGAAAAATCAGTTTCATTAATTATAAAGGTGGTGTTGGGAAAACTTCATTGATTGTAAATACAGCCGCTTGCATGGCTAAAATGGGCAAGCGTGTCCTGTTGTGTGATTTGGACACACAGTCGAATGCCAGCATTTGGTTACTTCGTTTGGAACGATGGAATTTGTTGAATTCCTCGGGATCCAGGTCTATTTATTCGATTTTTGACACTGCAAATAACGTCAAGCTCTCTGATTGCCTGGTAAAAGATGTTATCAAGGGGAAAGACGGAGAGTCTCTTTTGCCGGGTCTGGATCTGATTCCAACAACCTTTGATTTGGTTGAACTTGAAAACGAGTATAAAGGTGAAAAGCCAGGTTATACAGTATTTCAGGAGCAGTTGGCTGAAATAGAGGACCAATATGATCTTATCTTGTTTGATTGCCCTCCGAATATTTTGCGTGCTTCCCAGTGCGGCATCTTTTCAAGCAGTGAGATTTATGTACCTTCTAATCCAGATGCATTGAGTTTGATTGGATTTACACTGTTGGTAGAAAAATTACACAAATTTCACCAGGTTTCAGCTGGATTCAGGCAAAGTGGGATGAGTCCAATGGCCCAAGTGCACGGCATCGTTTTCAATGCAATAAAGGCTGGGGTTGATATCGATGTGCCGAAAATGCGTATGCAGTTGAGAATGAATCAGTTTCGGAATCAAAAAAGAGTTTCTTCCGGCGCGAAGATCTTTAATTCCCAGGTCAGGGATGCAACGGTTGTTCGAAGATCTGTAACCCTTGGACTTCCGGTAATTCTTATAGGGAAGGAAAGTAACGAAAAAGAAGGTGTAGGAGGGGACTACATGCAACTCGCATCCGAGATCGTCAACCACGTTTCCCCCGCTTAAAAAACCAAACCTGAAAGACTCCAGAATATAATATACGAACCGATTTAAAATAAAGGATTATTTACTATGGACAACACTGAAACCCCAAACGGCATAAATGTAACAGCGGATGAATGGAACAAGATCCGCCGAAACTTCCAGAACTCTATCATGGGAGATACGAGTTTGAACAGTCTTTCTGAAGATCTGGGATTGGGGACTTGGTCGATTCGAGGAGCTGATGAAGTTCCGGCCAAATACATTGATTTCACTTTCATCGATCTATTGGAATATCCGGAGTTTAGTGGGCGCCCTAAAAGGATCGAACAGCTAGTAGACATACTTCGCCAAACAATGGCGTTTGATGATCCATTCGGAGATATGGTCCAGTCCGTAGATGAAATTGAATCGGACAATGCAATTTTAGGGACTCTAGAAAAGCTTGGTGTTCCAAAATGCTTTCCTCTGGAATTGGCCAAACTTTCTGCCGATGCACGCGAGCTCTGTGAAGTAGAACAACTTGAGACAGTTGAAGAGTTTGCGCGTTTTGCCCAGAACATGGCTCAACACATTGTGATTGGCGGAGATTTTAGAAACTTGGTTAACGCATTGGCTAGCTCCGATGAAGGTAACATTGCTAAATATTTGCCATATCGCCCCGGCTCAAAAGGGGTTCACTTGATCGAGTCAATTGGTCTTATGGTGAAGGAGCTTCCCCATGAAGCGCAAATAGCACTTGTTCGCCGTTTTGGAGGCATTATTGCTGAAAAAGACCGTTTGGAAGCTGTGAAACTTTCTCGACTAGAGATCAAGGAACATGAAGAAGCTTTGCTCAAGAATATGGAAGTGCGCCTAGTCTGGTTTGATGAAGAGAAGAAGGAATTAGAGTTTCTGATCAAGCAATCGGGTGATAGCGTGCAGCGCAGTTTAATGGTATTGGAAGATCCCTCTTTGGAAACCGTTGTTCATGGACTATTGAAACAGGCGATTGGGCCAAAAGAAGGTGAAGATGTTCAGGAAAAATCGAATGATAATTCGAGGTGGTTTGGCTCTTTTTCCAAAGTCTTTCGTAGGTCTTCCTCAAAAAAAGTGTCTAACTAAACAATTTTGAGAAGGACTGGTCTTAATCCGTTTTAAGAAAATCTTTCGAAAAACATAACGATGCTCAAATCTTCCCCATCAAACGAGTTACAGGACTCTGGAGTAAGGTCAAAACGATCTCTCTGGAGCCGACGTGTGGGAGACCTTAATTCCAGACAAAAAAAATGGAGCCAACCAGGCGCTGTTAATTTGTCTCTCGATCCAAAGAGCCATGGAAGTGCTATTTCATCGCGTCCTGCGAGAAAAGGAGCGGGTGCAGCTGTCCCGAATATTACAGATGAGTTACCCATCAACGAACGTGAAGCAAATTTGCGGAAAGGTGAGGCGCGTTTAGTTGAAAATAAAAATGTTTTAGTCGAAACTGAGACAAGTCTCAAGGAGAGAGAAAGGGATCTGTGGGAAGCGGAAGCCCTTTTTGAAGCGCGTAAGAACGTCGCTACTGCCAAAGATAAAAGAGAGGCAGAAGAAGCTAAAAATGCGAAATCAAAGAAGAAGACTGAACCTGTCGTATCTAGAGAGGAACAGGAGGCGTTGGAAGCTTTGAGAATAACGTTGGAAGAACAGGTTCAAACGTTAAAAGAGGAGCAGGCCCAAATGCGGGAGAGGGAAGCATTCCTTGAAGAGAGTGAAAATACACTTTTTGTAAAACTTCAGACTCAACAAGAAAAAGAGACAGAGCTGGAGCAGAAAGAGGAAGAGCTTAAAACTCAGGAAGAAAAACTTAAGGCTTCAAAGTAAAACCACGCGAAAGAGGTTTTATAGATTCAGATCCAACTGATTCCCAGTGGAGCTTTCATTTTCAATGATCTCTGGCGGGGCTAAACAAGATGCATCTTCGTGGTGGATATCATTCACGTGAAAACTCACAGGCTTGGATTTCATTTTACGTGAAGGATATGGTCTCATCAAAGGAGACAAGAGGTCCGGTTTAACCAGATAAGGATCGAGCCACATTTCCTGATCAGATGGATCGAGGATGACTGGCATTCGATCATGATAGGTCTCAAGCAAGGAGTTGGCGGTAGTCGTAAGAATGGTGAATGTTTCGATGGGAGTGTGATCTTGGTCGTTTGATCGCCAGAGATCCCAGAGTCCAGCCATAGCGAAAGACTCCTGGTCATTCATTTGAAAGTAATGCGGGATGTTCTTTCCAGATTTTCGAGTCCACTCGTAGAAGCCATCCGCAATAACCAAGCATCGTTTGTGGGCCAATGGATCGCGAAAACTTGGTTTTTGGGCTGCTGTTTCACTTCGAGCATTAATAAGTGGAGGTCCATGCCGTTCTTCTTTGGCCCAGTGAGGGATAAGGCCCCATCGAAGCATTGATGGTTTTCTGGATACAGATGTTTCGTCATAGCGAACAACAAGGCCGGTTTGAGTGGGGGCTATATTGTAGCGTGGTGAGAACTCGGGAAGGTTGGGGACTACAAATCTTTCGGCTAACTTAGAAGCGGGAGTCTTTAATGTATAGCGTCCACACATGGCATATTTGATATGGGCAGGATAGGGGAGGCTGTTTGAAAAGTCAAAAGTGATTGAGAAAAGTCGCTATAGCTTGTCTTCGTAAATCAGCGACGGAGGGTGTAACCACAAAGCCAGACTTCTAAAGGGCTTCTAGTCTTTTTTTCATCCGTCGTAACCCCTCGGCCAGGGTTTCCATCGGGCATCCAAAATTTAGACGCACGTAACGTTCATCACCAAAAAACCTACCATCTGATAAGCCAATACCGCCTTCTTCAAAGAACCCGACTGGGTCATCGAGATTGAGTTCTTCAACGTTTAGCCACGCCAAATAAGTGGCTTCAATGGGGGTCCCTCTAATGCCTGGAAGCTCGTCCTTTACAAACTGGAGGAGCAAATCCCGGTTTGACCGAAGGGTCTGGAGTAATTCCTGCCGCCAAGGTTCACCATGGCGATATGCGGCTTCACATGCAGCGTAGCCCAGGTTGCTGACTTCTGATACAATTCCTCTGCATGTTCGTGCAAATGACAGCCGTAGTTTAGCGTCAGGTATAATGGCAAGGGCACATGCCAGCCCTGCTATATTGAAAGTCTTACTGGGCGCATGGAAGGTGATTGTTCGATCGTGGATTTCCTTACTGATCAAGGCAGCTGGAGTAAACTCGATATCATCCAGAATGAGATCACAATGAACTTCATCAGAACAGAGTATCAGGTCATGCTTTAGACAAAAGTTTGCTACTTTTTCTAGATCGTTACGCCTCCACACTTTGGCCACAGGGTTGTGGGGATTGCAAAGGAGGAAGAGCCGAGTGTTAGGGGTAATTGCCTTTTCCATTGCATCCCAATCAATTTCCCAGGAGTCCCCTTTTAGGACTAAATCGGCAGTGGTCAGTTCACGGTTGGCCCATCTTGGGGCCAAGAGAAATGGAGGGTAAATGGGAGTGGGCGTGATGACTCCATCTCCCGGTTCCCCAATGGCTCTGCTGATCGCATTTAGACCGACTCCGAGACCAGGCAGCCAAAGAATCCATTCCTTCTCAATCTTCCAGTTGTACTGGGTTTGAAAATAGTCGAGGACCGCTTCGATGGTTGAAGGCGTTGGGCGCGCATACCCAAAGATGTCCTCATCGACGCGTTGGTGAAGAGCTTCAAGAACAGGTGGAGGGCATTGAAAGTCCATATCAGCCACCCACATAGGTAGAATATCCTTCCCTTGATATTTTTGCCATTTCTGGCTGTCAGTGGAACGTCGGTCTGGAGGTGTTTCGAAGTCAAATTTCATGTTCGAAGAAGATTTATAAAGAGATCCTTAACCAGAAAAGTGGAGGGCAAACAAGGAGGAATAATTTTTGGAGATGTTTGTTTTTGAGTTATGGTGTCTCAGGTCATTCTTTCCAATGGGCTGCAATTGTTTTTTGCATAGGTGGCGTTTGTAGGAGAAAATTCTCCCAGGGAGGATTGCCTGGAAACCATTTCCAAAGAAAAACCCCGTCGACTTGAGGTGCGTTCTCCACGGCAGTGAGAGCTCTATCGAGACAAAGGGCTTGCAAAGGGATGTGCTTGTCCATGCCGTCGCCATCTTCCCACGGGCGATAGGCAGCTTTCCGGCTTTTATCGTAGCCGAGTTCCATGAAGACCACCGGGCGATCCCATTTTTGTGAAACTGAATTGATGAGAATGAGGTGTTTCTCCCAGGCCGAATCCAATTCGGCCGCGGTTGGTTCGGAAAGGTCAGCCATCAAGGGGAAGTAGGCGGATAGACCAATGGCATCAAGGGAGTCCCAAAATGAGATTTTGTCGAATTCTGTCCAATTGGCTCCGTATGTGAGGGGAGCTGATGTTTTTTCTCTCACCGATGCGATGATTTTCCGCCATTCGTCTGATCGGGAAGTTGTTTTTCCTAGTTCAGATCCAACGCTGAAACCGTCGATTAGGCCACATTTCGTGGCCAGGGTCGTCACGAAATCTGTGTATGTGCGAAAAAAGCGATCCCAGGCCATTTCATCCTGAAAGGTAATCTCACCTCTCCATCCCCATCCTGCCCTCCAGGGGGCTAAGTGCGGGATAATACAGATTTTGAGACCAAGTCGCTTGGCTTCTGCGATAGGCCGGGTGAGCCAAAGGGGAGGGGAAGCGGTTTGAAGTGAATTAAAATTTACAGTCCCATCTCGATGGATACGAGCGTATGGATGGATCGCGATCCAGTTGGCTCCAGTTGCTTTGATCGTCTCCATTGTCTCGACCATCTCATCAGTCCCCCATTCCCATCCCCATGTTTGGCAGGAAATGATGATCCCACGGACGGGCTCATCTGCTGAAAAAAATGTCCCGGGAAGAAGTAAAAGAAGAAAGAGGAGAAATCGTTGAAAGAGCAGATTTGGCATTTATTGAGTGAAACAGAATTATGATGATGGAATCGGCAGCTGCGAATGCTTTTTTCTTGGGGAATCCGTAGCTTTCTTTATGTCTTGCATCAGAAATGAGATATTTTGCCTTAATTTTTCTTTCGGGTTTGCTGACTGTTTGTGCCACGGGTATGGCACAGGAAGATATTCCTACACCTCAACCAGAGGAGACACAAGTAATCGAACCTGAGGTTGTAACCTTGGACAAAGCGGTTGATTGGCTGGTTGATTTGGTGACTGCGCAGATTGGAGAGAACACCTCTGGGCAGGTTTGGTTTTCGTTTGCTATTCTGCTATTGAGTTTTGTGTTTCGAAAAGCGCTGCTCCTGATTGTCTTTAAGAATCTCAAATTGTTGGCAAACAAAACGAGTTGGAAGTTTGATGACCGGTTCATTCCAGCGATTGAAGGTCCGGCAAGTAGTCTGGTCATCGTTGTAGGGGTTTTTATGGCTGTAAATACGCTCACTTTGACAAGTGAAGTCGATTTAATAGCCTTTCGTCTTTTTCAGGCAGCGACAATGGTAGTGGTTTTTTGGGGGATTCTCCGGCTTGTTGATATGTTTGCGGATTCTCTACATGAATTGGCAGATGGAAGTGATTCGTCTGTTTACCATTTCGTTCCTCTGCTGAAAAAGGCAGCTCGGGTGTTTCTGATTATCATTGCTACCATTCTTGTTATACAGAATTTGGGTTATTCGGTGAGTAGTTTGTTGGCAGGATTGGGTATAGGTGGCCTGGCCGTGGCGTTAGCTGCTCAGGAATCTCTCGGTAACTTCTTTGGATCGATTTCAATTATTGCGGACCGGCCCTTTAAAGTAGGAGACTGGATTCAAGTGGGAGATAGAGTCGACGGAGATGTTGAAGAAATTGGGCTCCGTTCGACAAAGGTAAGGACGTGGTCGAAATCTCAACTTACGATTCCAAACAAGGTTTTAGCTGGCGAAATTATCGAAAATTGGAGCCGGATGCCTAAAAGGAGGGTGAAACAAATCGTAGGTGTAACCTATGAAACTAAACCTGAGGATATGGATGGTCTGGTAGAAGATATTCGTGAACTATTGAAGGCTGACGAGGATGTACATCAAGAGTTCATTTTGGTCAATTTCACTAACTTCGGGGCAAGCTCTCTTGATATCCTCGTATACTATTTTACCAAAACAACAAAGTGGCTTGAGTATATGGACGTAAGGCAACGGATTAACTTGAAAATTATGCAGGCAGTGAATTCACGTGGTCTATCCATCGCCTTTCCTACTAGAACGGTTTATTTTGAAGGAGATATTGCATCTCAAATAGCTTCAAATGGGAGAGAAGAATTACCCTAGTTGATCGGTGAAATCATACTTCTTCTAATAAAAATGGATACAGCGATTGGATAAAATGGCTTTAGACTTTTAGACCCTGGAGGATGTCTTCCGTGAACTTGGGCCCAGCTGAATTAAGGTGTTCGATCATCTCAAAAAAATCATTCAGAACAAAGTCTACTCTTTTTGATTCTTCAACTTTTCTGCTTCCGCGAAGCCTGATCTGGCACCACCGAGATCTCATAAATTCCAGTAGAATTTGTATCTCTGCTACTTTAAGGGGACTTATTTTATGGTAGCTGCGCAGTAAGATAAGTGATCTTTCAAGATCGAGTTTGAATGACGCTGTCAGTGAGCAGATATCATCAGCGATAATTGCGGAATGGCGATTCGAAGCGAAAAAGATAATCGCATCGCTGATGTCTCTTACTCTTGCCTGGATGCTTAGGTAGTCGAAGTCATAAACAGCAGAGACTTTAGAGTCTTCAAAATAAAGGTTACCTGGATGGACATCACCATGAATGACAGCTTTGGGAAGATCGTCATAAATTGGGTCGATTGCGTCTTTCAAGCGATCAAGCTGAGTATCAATATCGCGGATATATTCCTTTTCCGAATTGAATTTGCAGAGGGATGTCAGCTGAGTTACATATTGTCGAAGTAGATCGGGATGATCCTCGCGGAGCCAGTTTCCTTTTCCTTCGGGTATTTTTTCGGATGGGAGGCTGTGGAATTTTGCTAAAAACTCACCTAAGTTTTGGAGTGCCTCGGTATCGTTGAAGTCGAAGTAATTCCCTTCTACCCATGAAAGGACTTCGAAGATATCTTTATCGATTCTGGTCCAGGTTGTGCCCTCGGTGTTTTTTTGAGGGCAAGGAACAGGCAGCTGCATTTCAGTGAGGCTTTGCAGTATGGCATGATCGAAGCGAGTTAGGGCTTCTGTCGCGAATTCAGTGGGTCTGATGCGTACAACGAACCTTCCTTTAGAGGTCTGTGCTTCGAATTTTCTGGTCGCTGTGCCACCAAGTAAATTGAAAGACTCGGCATGTCCCAATGAGAAGGTTGCGAGCACTCTGTTTATGACATCGTAGGAGTCGTTCAATTTGAGTCTGTTGGGGGGAAATGTGGAGTCACTTGATATACGGGATATCAAAGATTACTTGGGATGGAATAAAATTGAAAATAAAACATGGGATACCCTCTAGAAATGTCCTTTTTTACCTGGGATGTCATAGGGAATTTTTAGATTGCCCTGTAAGCTTAATTGGCAAGTGTTGCGAGGAAAGTATGTCAACCCTAGCAAAATTATTGGTAGATTGTCAGTTGAAGTTAGCTTCTGGGGCGATTTGAAATCCGAGGAACGGAAACAGTGCGAGTTTGGAGGATATACGAACAATACAAGTAGTAAATAGATATGGGTAACAAATTGTACGTAGGTAATTTACCGTTCACTGCGACCGAAGAAGGTATTCAGGAGCACTTTTCTCAAGCTGGGGAAGTTCAACAGGTAGATATAATGATCGAAAAATATTCGGGACGGTCCCGTGGTTTTGGGTTTGTCACGATGGGAACAGATGAAGATGCGCAAAAAGCAGTCACTATGTTTCATGAGCAAACTTTTGAAGGACGTGATTTAACTGTTAACGAGGCTCGTCCTCGTGAAGAACGCAGTGATCGTGGCGGTCGTGATGGCGGCGGCGGTGGCGGTGGTCATCGTGGCGGTCGTGATGGCGGCGGACGTGGTCGTTAATTAAAAATTTAATGCGAGCTCCTTGAAGGTATTCTTACTTTCAAGGAGCTTTTTTTTGGGGGGAGAAGGAGGATTGCTGAAAGGTTTATTGAGGGGCTGCGGAGAGTGTTCTCATGGAATGAGGCTCGACTCTCCGCTCTTAATTGCCCAATCTCGGGTTTGAGGATTATTTTTCGAATGATGCTTATGCTTCACTCGAAATAGTAGAAACTTGTTCACCCCAAACATCTAAGCTTCGAAAGTTCGAAGCACTTAATTGATCTATGAAAAAATACATTGTCGAGTTCATCGCCACATTCTTTCTTGTTTTTACGATAGGGATGACTGTGATCAGTCCGGGTATCGGAAGCTTTGCTCCGATCGCAATTGGAGCCGTTTTGATGATTATGATTTTTGCCATAGGGCATATTTCGGGAGGTCATGTTAATCCTGCCGTCACTGTTGCCGTTTGGTTACGTGGAAAGTGTTCTACAGGAGACGTTCCCGGTTATATCATTTCACAGTTGTTGGCTGCTGTCGTGGCTTCATATGCTGTTTGTTATCTCAAGGGAGAAGGGATTGACGCTGTGGTGGCCAAGGAGATTGCTGTAGGGCCAGCGTTATTGGCAGAGTTTCTTTTCACATTTGCTTTGGCGTATGTGGTCCTAAATGTGGCTACTTCCAAGGGAACGGCCGGCAATTCATTTTATGGCCTCGCTATAGGAATGACAGTAATGGTGGGTGCTTTTGCGGTTGGAGGAATCTCAGGTGGAGCCTTTAACCCTGCTGTCGCTGTGGGTATTTCTCTCATGGGCCTTTCTGCATGGGCAAATTTATGGGTATTTCTGGTAGCGAATTTTGCTGGTGGAGTCGTGGCCGCTTTGGTCTTTAAAATCACGAGCCCGAATGATCCTGGAGCATAAGTAACCAACGTTTTAACAAAAAGGCCCATCCAATTCGGATGGGCCTTTTTTGGATCAAAAAGTCTTTGTCTATACAAGAATAGGTGCCGGTATTGGAACTAGGTTCAAGCGTTCGATAGCCAGGCGAAGTTCACGGCGAAGTTCATCAAGGACTTCTTTGGAATGTCCGAGATGTTTCTCTGTTGCCCGGATGTATTCCTGACGTCTCTCCGAGATGACCTGTGAGAGATGTGAAAGTGCGTCGTGAGAAGACTGTAGCAGCTCACGAGTTTTAGCGCTTAGCTGTGTCTTGGAACAGGAGAGGCGGGCGTTTAATTGGAGACGGGTTTCATTTGCTTCAGCCAGGAGGATTTTATCTTCAGGCACACGCCTTAAGTTAGAGACAAGACCCACTTTTTCCAGACTCCAGATAATCCATTTCGTTGGATCGATCTGCCACGGTTTTACGCCATTGCGATAGTCGTGTTGAAATTCGTGGTGATAGTTATGGTAACCTTCGCCATAAGTGAAGATTGCCATCAAAGCGCTGTCGCGTGCAGAATGTTTGGTGGAATACGGTTGTCTCCCGATGGTGTGACAAAGAGAATTAATGAAGAATGTCATCTGTTGGACGAAGACCACTCGAGCAACTCCTGCGATGAGAAAAGCTCCTAGTGCTGCCTGCGGACCACCGTAAACCCAACCAATGATAGTGGGAAGGATGAACCCAACTGAGACAGCTATCCATTGGCACCAGCGATATTGCCACATAACGAGAGGATCGCGTTGCAGATCAGCGACGTTGTCCATAGGTGGTTCCGGACGTAGCTTGAAGAGAAGCCAACCGATATGGGCATGAAAAAATCCTTTGGAGATATCGTAAGGATCTTCATCATGATCGACGTGTTTGTGGTGTCGCCGATGGTCTGTGCACCAGTCCAAGGCAGAATTTTCAAAGGCTGCTGCTCCGAAAATCAACGTAAAGAGACGCACTGGCCAATTTGCTTTGAAAGCTAGATGTGAGAAGTTGCGGTGATAGCCGAGAGTGATGCTGAATCCTGTTGCACAGAAATAAAACAGGAAAAGTATGATCTGGAAGAGGTCGATTCCGTAATGCCAAATGTACAAAGGAGTGACAGTGATCGCTATCAGAGCGGTGAGGATCAGAAAACTGCTGGTGATCCAGTTAACTCGATTCCAAGGGATGCGAAATTTCATTAGTAAAGTAGATTATTAATATGTTTAAAAACTCACGAAGGTGGTTTCAACGTGGTGAGGAAAGGGTAGAGACACCAAAATTGCAACTGAAGATCCGCCTTTGTTGTAATAAGCAGAAATGCTTATTTTAGCGGCAAAATATGCCGATGAATTGGCAAGTGAGGTTAGGTTATCAGAGGAGAATTGAGATAAACTGGTCTAAAATAGGTTGTTTAGCCATGGGATTCACTCTTACACCGAAAACAGCGTATGCTTCATCAGATAGGGAGAGGTATGAAGATGTTTTGGCAGATTATGAGTCAATTACAGGTAGTGAGACGGCTGTGGCTGTGCAGGACTCTTTTCAGGATCCCTTTGATCGTATTGAATGAAAAACGCCAAATTGTCTTTATGAATCGTGCTTTTATGAGGTTTTTGGAGCTGGACCGACCATCTGAGATCTTGGGCTACCGTTTGGGCGAGGTTCTGGGGTGCACTCAGTCTTTGGAGGATGTGGAACGAGAAAATCTTGCCGCAGATGTGGAGTCGTTAACGCAATGTTGGCAGCCTTAAATGGCGCCCCCTTATGGGAGAATGCTCGGATTGAGGTGGAAAGGGAGGATTCTCGCGATTTTCTGGAGCTTATGATCGAAGCAGCTCCGATCTCGTTATTAAGCTTAAGCAGGCAATCAGTCAGATTGTCGCTTAGAAGTTGTTCAGAGAAAGGTTAGGCTACTCTGTTGAGGTAGCGCTCTTCCCTTCAAGAGCAGCTTCGAGCGCATGCCAGGCGAGAGTGGCACATTTTACCCTTACGGCGAATTTTTTTACACCCTCAAGAGCTGCGATATCTCCTAATGTTTCGAAATCGGGTTCAGATTCTTCGGGTCCGATCAAAAGCTTGCGTACTTCGCTAATCACTTCGCGGGCTTCCTCTATTGTTTTCCCTTTGAGTCGGGCTGTCATTAGGGAAGCAGACGCTTTCGAGATGGCACATCCTTGACCATCAAAGCTGACGTCGTCGATTTTTTCGTTCTGGACATCAAGGAAGATAGAGAGTTCGTCGCCACAAAGTGGATTGTGCCCTTCTGCAAAATGAGTCGGTTGATCAATCTTTCGAAAGTTTCTGGGCCGTTTATTGTGATCGAGAATGATTTCCTGATAAAGGTCTGAGAGGTCTGACATAAAATGGGGAGTGTGTTAGAGAGAAAAGGATGATTCTGGGAAGTTATTCAACATACTAAACAAACAGGTCTCTTATCTTCTCCAGAGCAACAGCCAGAGAGTCAATTTCTTCTTTCGTATTGTAAAAGGCGAAAGAAGCTCTGGCAGTAGCAGGGACCCCTAACCGTTTCATCAATGGTTGGGCGCAGTGATGGCCGGCACGCACAGCGATTCCTTTTTTATCAAGGATGGTGCCGATGTCATGTGGGTGCACACTATCCAGGGCAAAGGAAACCGCACTCGCTTGCTCTTTGGGTTCTCCTATCAATGAAAGTCCTTCAACTTCCTTCAATCGTTCTTTAGCGTAAGACATCAACTCTTGTTCATAGGTGGCAATACTTTCGCGTCCGATCTGTTCCAGATAATCAATGGCAGTGCCCATAGCGATGGCTCCAGCGATATTTGGAGTGCCTGCTTCAAAGCGGCCAGGAGCTTTTTTATACGTAGACTTTTCAAACGTGACTGTTTGGATCATGTCTCCACCACCTTGATACGGTGGCATCGCATCGAGCTGGTGAGCTTTCCCGTAAAGGAATCCAATACCAGTCGGTCCATAGAATTTGTGAGCTGAAGCGATAAAGAAATCACAGTCCAGATCTTGCACATCAATAGGGAAGTGAGGTGCCGACTGGGCACCATCGACCATGACAGGTATTCCTTTTGAATGGGCAGTCTTGATCATTTTTTTGATCGGGTTCACTGTTCCGATAGCATTGGAAACATGTCCGATAGCGACAATTCGCGTCTGGTCGGTAAGCAACTCTTTGTAGGCATCGAGATCGAGATCCCCGGCGTCATTGATAGGGATGACCTTCAGGTGGGCTCCAACTCTTTCGCAAAGCATCTGCCAGGGGACAATATTAGCATGGTGTTCGAGGTGAGAGATAACAATTTCGTCACCCTCGAGGATATAACGACTCCCCCATGAAGTAGCGACGAGATTGATCGCTTCGGTAGTACCACGGACGAAAACAATTTCATCTTCTGAGTCTGCATTGATAAACCGGGCGGTTTTCCTGCGAGCTTCTTCGTAGGCATCCGTTGCCTTTTGACTAAGGTAGTGGACCCCTCGGTGGATGTTTGCATTTTGAAGCATGTAGTAGCGTTGAATCGCGTCGATCACTACTTGTGGCTTCTGGGTGGAAGCGGCATTATCCAGATAGGTTAATGGCTTATCGCCGACGCGGATATCGAGAATAGGGAAATCGCGTCGAACGGTTTGAACATTAAGAGGAAAAGGAATGATTGGGTCGGTTTTTGGCTGAGGCATGATACTGCTCGTTTCCAGAAAAGATAAGAGGTTTCCAATGGAGATCCAGCACAGGATTAAGATAATTGCATTTTAATTGTGCTCCGAAGACTTTTCCTGATTGGAGTTGGGTGAAAATATAGTGGGCTTTCTGTGGAAAACCAAACCATTGACAGGACGATCCCCCCTCGGCAGAAATGCTCCTCTGCAAAGATAGATGAAGATGTCTGGAAGATATCCTCCAAAAAGGAATCCCTCATCAAAGTCGTATTACCATTGCATCAATTGATAATGATTAAGAAAATTTTAGGAAAGCTGCTGAGCCGAGGGTCAGCAGATAAAAAACCGGCATCTACGAAAACCCCCGGTGAGAAGAAAGCGACAGGACAATCGGATAGTCATCGTGGCCAATCCCAAAAGTCCTCCAATGGGCCGAAGGGACAAGGAGCTTCGCGGAAGCGAAATGAGCCAAGGGGGAGCAATCCGAGGGGTGAAAAGAGGGGGGAGTCTCAACAGCGCCGTTCCCGTTCAGGAAACCGTGCTGATAGGCCAGCACGCAATCAGGATTCCACAAAGAGGAATCAAAGTGAGCGCGCTAAGAAAGAGCCTTTTCAGGCGCCTCCTCCTCCTGTGGCACCTGAACCGACCGACGAAAACATTTTCTCTGAGCTGGGACTGGAAGGGCATATTGCTGTGGCAGTTGAAGAAATGGGCTATATCCAACCAACTCCTATTCAATCCGAAGCAATTCCTATGGTGATGGAGGGGCGGGATATGATTGCGTCAGCCCAAACAGGAACGGGAAAAACGGCTGCGTTTGGGTTGCCTATTTTGGATAAACTTGGAGTTCATGGGAAGACACGATGCTTGATCTTGGAGCCGACTAGAGAATTGGCTGCGCAGGTTGAAGAGGCATTCAAAGAATTCGGAAAGTATACTAACTTGAGAGTAGCTGTTTTACATGGGGGTGTTGGCTATGGGCACCAGTGTGATGAGTTGGATAAAGGACTGGATGTTGTCGTAGCGACTCCCGGGCGCTTACTGGATCATTTGGAGCAGGGGAATCTGCATTTTAGAGACCTGGAGTTTCTCGTTTTGGATGAAGTTGACCGTATGCTCGACATGGGGTTCCTTCCAGATGTAAAGCGCATTGTGAAGCAATGCCCTGAGAAACGGCAGACATTGTTTTTTTCGGCTACCTTACCTCCGGCCATTGAGAAGTTAATGGAATGGGTTCTTAAGGATCCTCATGTCATCGAAATTGGACATCGACGCTCTCCTGCAGAGACCGTTACTCATGCTTTTTATCCAGTGGTGCATTCCCAGAAATTTGATCTTTTCATCCGACTGTTGGATCGGACCGATTATAAGAGTGTGTTGATTTTTTGCCGGACGAAGCTCGGAGCGGATATGATTGCTCGCCGATTGGAAAACTTGGACCACTCCGTAGCTGTCATGCACAGTAATCGTTCTCAGAGCGAACGGACCGAAGCTTTGGCCGGGTTTAAATCGGGTAAGTATGGAGTAATGGTTGCGACGGATATCGCGGCGCGTGGTCTCGATGTGGAAGGAATTACACATGTGATTAATTACGATGTCCCATTGCATCCGGACGATTACGTTCATCGGATTGGTCGGACGGGACGGGCTGAATCTGAGGGTGACGCTTTTACCCTTTTAACTGAAGATGAAATCAATCATGCAAAGGCGATTGAACGATATATAGGGAAGACGGTTGAGCGCTTTAAGTTAGAAGGCTTCGATTATAAGTACTCAGCGGTTTTTGCTGAAGAAGAGGCACCTCCAAAAAATCAGTTTAAGAGCAGGCTCTATCGCGGTATGCGGCGGTAGTTATGGATTTTGAAGGGATTCTTTTTTATCCGCCTGATTTTTCCTGATGATGCAGATCGAATTTCCTACGACTCTCTACGCAGGATATATTTTTGATTGCGATGGGACGTTGGTTGATTCGATGCCCACCCATTACAAGGCGTGGAAGATTGCGCTGGATCGGCTGGGGTTTAGTGGTGATTTTACGGAAGATTTTTTTTATGGGTTGGGTGGCGCTAAAACCACTCTTGTGGTGGAGCTGCTGAACAAGCAATCAGGTTCCTCCCTGGATCCGGATGAATTTGCTGATGAAAAGGAAGCGATCTATCTGGACATCATCTCAGAGGTTCGTCCGATAGACGAAGTTATTGGCTTTGTTCGGAGGGTGGCTAAAGATCGTCCTATCTCAGTGGCGTCCGGTGGATTGAGACATGTTGTTGATAGAGCATTGGTCTCGGCGGGAATTTCAGAATTGTTTGAAATAATTGTTACCCCAGAAGATGTAGCTAAGGGGAAGCCGGCACCAGATATGTTTTTGCTTGCTGCTGAGAAAATGCAAGTTTCTCCGGGAGAATGTTTGGTTGTCGAAGATGCTGAGCTAGGAAGGCAAGCCGCGAAAGCTGCGAACATGGACTGCCTGATGATTCCGACGCGGAGGGGATAGTCGAAAGCCTCAGATGATTGAATTAGTCTGCTGAAGGAGAAGGGCTGTCGATATTTGAGACAGAAATTGTATCGTCGGTATGAGCATCGAGAGCTTCGGAGGCATTTCCAAAGTTGATTGCTACGCGAGTGACATTGTCGGCTGTGGGGAAAGCAACCCATTCCCCTTTTTCTACATCGCTATAGGTTGTGCCATAAACAACTTCAGTTGTTTTTTCTCCTATTGATAACTGAAATGTCATTCCTCTTTGGATACCTAATTTAGTGAAATCTTCAGTATTTAGATTGATAAAGATATTTCCGTAGTTGGGAGAGATATCGATAATTTTCCCAACGAACTTTCCCTCTTTAAAATGGACATCTCTCGCGGCGTTAGGAGGGATGTAAGTGATGTCTTCTGATTCTGTGATCGTATTGGTCGTTATCCATTCAATTAAGGCAGTTAATGCCATGGAACGTTCTGTTTCATTGATGTTTACGTGGCCATCTCGCGAGACTTTCCAGAGCATGGGTTTGATTGAAGCTTCGGTTGCTTTAGCAAGGTAAGCAGCAGGTCCGGCTACTTCGGATTGATTGCTAAGGAAAAGAAGGGGAGCTTTGGGTTGATAGGTTTTCTCAACGGGATAGAGTGGATCCTTAATCTGGAGTGCGGCACCAATTGCGAGTGCGCCTTGAAAGCGGGCGGGCTCATTTTCTG
>CAXMUM010000003.1:29169-35823 GCA_964196585.1 uncultured Opitutaceae bacterium | reverse complement strand
TGGTAGCGAGAGGGATAACTGAATTGTACCAACGATCGGGGTGCCCCTTGATGGGTTCCCAATCCTCTTTGTGTTCGTTGACCAATGGCTTGGCATTATCTCCCATTGGCTTACCCGTTTTTGCTGTCCGAATTTCCGCCTTCAGCATAGGGCCAAAATCACGGTTGGTTATGGAGGTGAGAAAAACAAAAAGGATGGTTCCTATACAGTAGAACCGTAGATGAAGGATGGAGAAGAAGAGTTCATAACCACCAATGTCAATTTGGAGACTCTTATTGACTCCTTGAAACAGAGAAACTTCAAAGGCAATCCAAGTGGAGATGATGGCGAGACCGGCGACCGGAGCGGTGGTAGAATCAACAATATATGCTAGTTTCTCACGTGAAATTCGCCAACGGTCAGAAAGTGAACGCATGGTAGAACCGACAACGACGGTGTTGGAATAGTCGTCGAAGAAAACGGCGAGTCCAGAAAGGGAGATAGCGAGTTTGGCAGAGCGGCGCCCCCTCACGATAACCTCCAGTTTTTTGATGGCACTTTGAATGCCGCCATTGCGATTAATGACGTGGATGGTTCCAATTAACGTGAAAAGGAGTCCAAAGATGTAAATATTGAAACGACCTTTTAGATTTGCCCATACGAACTGTTCAGCTGCTTGGGGGAGAGCAACCCATGGCTCAGGGCCAAATGCCAAAAAAGACCCGAGAAGAAAGGCGCTGCTCAATGCTGCAACCAGGCTGCGAAAAAAAAGGGCTATAAGAATAGCGATTATGGGAGGCAAAACAGAGGTCCAAGCCCCGATTGATTTCTCTGTTAGAATTGATGATTCCGCCGGTGGAATGATCGAGAGAAGATAGCAGACTGAAGCAAGGGTAAGAACAAAGAAGATTATGCGGCGAGGGCGGCGCCATAAGGGGGTGGACGGGGTCATGTCTGCGAGAGAAGGAGGGTTCCGTTGGAATCTTTTTCTGACAAGTCTTTTTACCTCCTCAACTGACACATAATCATACCGTTATAAGATTACGGACGGTTTCTTGTGAAAACGTCCTGGTTTTCTTATGCAAATGACGCAGCGTAACGATTTTCTTCATCGATTGTTTCTCTTCAGTTTATCCGGGGAACATACTGAGGGTCCATGTAGGTGAAAATGAGATTGAGGAAATATTCATTATTTGGAGGACTAGCTCTGGGTGTTATTGCCATGGGGTTACTCTGGTTTTGGAAGGGGAATAATGGAGAAGTTGACCAGAGTCCTTTTTCACAGGAGGCGAAAAGTCAGGGGGAGAAGGCTCTCAGGCAGATAGGCGCTGTGGGCGCGAAGGCCCGGTCTTTGGATGAGACAGACACCTATGCGGATGTGTTTCTTCAATTTGATAATTGGATGAACCGATATTTATTGGCTCGGACGGAGGGTCTGCGACAGAAACTGCTAAGGGAGGGGATTTCCCTGGCATCTCGTCGGCGTAGTTTGATGAAATGGTTAATCAGTGAAAACCCAGAACTGGCATTGTCTTTGGCTGTTTCTGAGGAGACTTTGAAAAAGTTGCCAAAAGAGGTTGCAGAGTTGCTTGAGAAAGAAGTGTCGGGCAAAGGATTTTATGGTGTGGTAGCTGTGGATAACCACGGTGCTGAAGGAGAGGAACATTTTTCGGGCCGGATTAGTCGGGAGGTTGTTTTTAATGATTTGACCTATCGAACTCACGTGTATGGACGCCGTCTTGGACTGGGAACACGTGAATCGCTTTCAATTCACGGAGTTGCTATTGATGGGGAGTTAGCCCTTCACGAGGATCCGTATCAGATACTGGAAGAGAGCCCATCTGGGATGTTTTCAGGAGGGCGGGTTGTTGCTCGAGTTGGAGATGAAATCAAAACGTTTGAGTCAGTAGAAGCCTTTGAAGAGGTTGCTGCTGCCTTGATTGAAGAGGAAGAAAAGAAGGCTCTTCCGGAGGCAAAAGCTGGAGAAGTAAATCCAGAGGAATCATGGTCTACTGGAGAAAAGACAGTTTTTGTTTTTCTCGTTCGTCCGATTGATGGGGAGGAGTGGGTGCGTTCTCCTTCGCAATCCGAGTTGTCAGCTCAACTGGCAGTGACCTCCGAATGGTTTAAACGGACTTCGTACGGCAAGGTATGGTTTGCGCCTGAGGTGGGGGTGACCCCTATCATGGATCTCCCCAAAACAATACAGGAATATAAAAACAGTTTTTACCAGTTGCAGATGGATTGTCGATCCGCGGCAGAAGCTGCGGGATTTGATCCCAATGCTTCTGATCGATGGGTGGTCATGAGCAATAGCAACTTAGTAGATGGAGCTGGGTTGGCCTATGTGGAAGGAAAATTTTCATGGATAGGGGGTTCTTTGGCAGGAGGTGTGGTCACTCATGAGTTTGGACATAATTTTGGTCTTCATCACGGAAATTTTTGGGAGAGTGAAGATGGAGTTCCTCGTAGTCCAGCAGGCACTCATTTAGAATATGGAGATGTCGATGAATCGATGGCTGGTGTTGGAGGGCAAGAGTACAATGCTTACTATCGAAATCGATTAGGATGGCTTCGGCAGACAGATGGAGATGTCCAGACGATCGAGTCGAATGGTACTTTTCGTATTTTTAACAATGTCGATGAATATTCTAAAGGATTACTTCGTGGTATTGTGATTCCTGTAGATGATGCTGTTGCCTATCGAGAGATGTCGGAGCCCCATATGCATTCTGGTTTGAAAAAATTGTGGGTTTCTTATCGTAAAACGACCGATTGGTTTAGTCGTGGCGCTACCCTTCACGTGCAGGGTCAGAACATGGACGCATCACAACATCGTATCGATTTGACTCCGAATTCCAAAGCCAGCGATTTCAGTGATAAGTGGGACTCGGCTTTGCTTATTGGCCGTACTTACACCGAAACACATAATCAATTTGGAGGCATTCACATTACACCTTTGGCAAGGGGGGAAATGGTGAGAGATGGCAAAAGCCACAACTGGGTGGATGTGGAAATCAATCTAGGAATTGATGAAGATAACGAGAATCCAACAGTTATATTGGGAGCATCTGTTCTCTCAGTTAATCCTATGGAAATGGTGACGTTGACTGCAAATGCAACGGATAGGAATGGCGATGCGCTTGCCTTCTCTTGGTCCTTTGACGATGGAACTTTTTCTTCGGACAATGAATTCATCCAAAAGAAGAGTTGGAAGGATCCCGGATATTATGAAGTTTCAGTGACGGTGAGTGATCGCAGGAGTGGTTATGCAAATGGCAACATTTCCATTTCCGTTGGAGGCGTGACACCTGAGACAATGTATTCTGCTGGGTTGGTTCTGGAGACGCTCGATGGAGATCTTTTTGTAGAAGAAGGTGGAGCAGAGACATCTTATTTTGTTGTGCTGAAGCGGAAGCCAGATCAGCCCGTAACGGTTTTGATCCTACCAGACTCACAGGTGTCTACTTCGGTAGAGTCATTGGTTTTTATGCCGAACGAGTGGAATAGGCCTCAATCAATTACTGTGGAAGGAGTTGATGATGCGGAGAGAGAAGCAAAAGTTCACTCAGGAGAGATAAGACATGTTTTTCTCTCCGAAGATGCCGGATATAGAGCTTTGGCAGAGGTGCCTCTTTCTGTAGAGGTTTTTGATAACGACTGTCCCGCGATAAACGTTACGGCAGGTCCTGGCTTGGCAGAAAATATTTCAGGAACAGGGTCCTGGTTCAGGGTTCAGCGATCGGGTGCTTCGTCCACTACCCTTAACGAAGATGAAATCGTTACCTTCCGTTTAGTCGGAACTGCATCTTTGGCAGAAGGGGACTTTGTTCTTTTGGGTGATGATCTAGTCGTCTTGGCTGATGGGCCCTCGGGCTCGGTGAGGATACCGGCCGGTGCTTCTGAAGCCTTTTTGTGGGTTATGGCGAATGATGATAACCTGCCTGAAGGATATGAGAGAATTATCCTTTCGATTGAACCAGAGGATTTCTATCAGGTTGGTGAGGCAAAGTCTGCTTTCATCAAGATTGAGGATAATGACAGTATTGATTTCTTTACCGAACAGTTTGGATATGGTGGTGAGGGTGCCAATCTCTTTGATCTCAATGATAAAACGGTGACCTTTATCCCAAGTGGATCGGATTCTTTTTATCGCGCATACTCGGATCAGGCGGCTGGATTTCCGACGACTGCTTTAGAGGAGGTCTTATTGGTTAATGATGGAGTTTTAAAACAATCTCTTTCGAGTGGAGGGTTGGATGATGGGTACTGGTCTGTTCAGGCGCCAACTTCCTTCTATGGTATTGGACGAACGGAGCTGTTCATTTCGACCAATGGTCAGATCACTTTTGAGAGCGGGGATAGTTCTTATATGGGTATTTTGTCGGATGAATCTTATTTCTTATCCGGTCGTCCTCGATTGGCTGTTTCCTGGGGGGACCTAAATCCATCCGAAGGCGGTAAGATAAGCTATGCCCGGATTGAAGATTCGAATGGAACCCGATTTGTTGTCAGATATGAAGATGTTCCAGTGTTTGCCGGAGCAGGTGAAGTAAGTGCACAGGTGGAAATTTGGGACAACAGTAAGATTTCGGTGACATGGCTGAAGTCGCCTTCCATTGAGATTTTGGTTGGACTTTCTGCGGGTGTTGGTTTTCCAGGCTCTTTTTCGCAGAGTGACCTGAGTGGATATCGGAGCTTGGGAAAGAACGATGGCGAGGGTGATGTGCCTCTATCGATTTCTCCATTTGATGTATGGAAAAGAGAACAGTTTGTTTCCTTGCCGGGAGGAGCTGAAGGTCCGGAGGCAGGGGATTTAAGTGATCCTGACAGTGATGGGATTGTGAATTTACTTGAGTTCGCGTTTGCGGCTGATGCTTTGGAACCGGATCGGTCAAAATTGCCACAGATTAGCATTGAGGAGAATCCTCTGGACGGAGAAAGGTATCTCGAGATTACCTATAGGCAGCGGATTGGCGGCAAAGGGGTCGCTGGTGTGAGCTATAAAGTAGATGGACTTTTATATAAGGTTGAAGTCTCAGAGTCTCTGGAAAGTGGCTTGTGGAATAGCGGTTGAGATCGAGTGAAGCAGACAGGTGAGAGTATTGATAATGGAGATGGCACCCAAACGGTAACAGTACGTGTTCTTCAGCCTGTCTCTGACTCAGAAAAGAAATTTGCCTGTGTGCGAGTAACGATGGCTGAATGATGGAGACCTCTTGTTCCAAGAGAAATAATTTCGATTAATCAGAGGGGATGAGAAACAATCCTAAAAAGATAAGTTTACTTGTCTTGTTGGGTTGGATCAGGTGCTCTTTTGTGCGTATCAAAATATATATCTAAATTTGCCTTATGAAGATTCTGGTTGTCGAAGACGATCTTACCACACGTCGGTTGCTTGAAAAATTTCTAAAAATGAATGAGCATGATGTTCATTCTGTAGCGAATGGTGACGAAGCTTGGGAATACTTGCAGAAAAATCCAGAGAGAGTTATTGTTAGTGATTGGATGATGCCTGGAATGGATGGTCTTTCACTCTGTCGAAAAATAAGGGAGAATCCAGGAGATGAATACACGTATTTTATTCTTCTTACCAGTGTTAGCCGCAACGAGGAGAACTTCAGAAATGCTGCGGAAGCGGGGGTAGATGATTTCTTGACGAAGCCATTAAACCCAGAGGAAATCTGGATGCGATTGAGAGTGGCAGAGAGGATACTTTCGTTTACCTCCCAGATTTCCGAGTTGGAAAGTTTCTTACCCATTTGTGCCTATTGTAAGAATATCCGTAACGATGATAATTACTGGGAGCAGATAGAAACGTATATCAATGATCGAACTGGAACTGACTTTTCTCACTCAATTTGTCCGAAGTGTTATGAAAAGCACGTCAAACCCGAGATTGAGCAGCTAAAGAAATCGAAGAAGAAATAAATGAGGTGCTGAAGCGACGTTAAGGATCTTTCTTTCTGAGTGTGACCAGAGTCGCACCCCATCCGCCACTGGTTTCGTCCCCTAATTGGAAGTTGAGCACATCTGGTTCTTTTCGGAGCAAGTTGTGAACAATTTCGCGAAGTGTGCCGATTCCTTTCCCATGGATGATACGGATTGAGGTGATCCCCTTGGCTTGGCAGGTTTCGAGATAATGAGGAACCAGTTCTTTTACTTCACGAGGATGAAAAGTGTGCAAATCGAGAATCCCGTTTATGGGAAGTTCGACTGGATCGATGTCTCCCATTGAAATACTGGTTAAAAGCGTGGGGAAAGCTCTACTTTTTCTCCTGGTTGAACGGTTACTTTTCCGTCGAGGGCAGGTTCTTCATCATTTTTGTAGAGATGACAACTGATTGGTTGGTCGGTCTCGGATGTGCTCCATCCCCATTTACCTATGGCAAGAAATTGAAGTGGTGTTCCTTTTTCCCAGCTCAACCCAGCACCTTCTCCTCTAAGGTACAATTTGTTGCCGATACCGACATAGGCGGTTGCGGTGATAGAGGTTTCTCCCTCATTCGATTCGAGAGGCTCTTCTTCAGAGCTTGGTGCTGTGGGTTCGGATATTTCCTCTATCTCTTGAGAGGGTTCATCCACCGAGGCTGAAGTCGTTTCCGTAGATACGGTTGTTTGAGGCTTTTTTGAGGCTTTTTTCTGAGACTTTTGAGGGGCAGCAGGGTTCTGCCT
>CAXMUM010000003.1:13241-29159 GCA_964196585.1 uncultured Opitutaceae bacterium | reverse complement strand
TTTTCGGATGTCTTGCTTCGTTCTGTGGGTGGGGATACTGAGGAGCTTTGAGGAGCATTAATGGGCACATTGACAATTTGGTTCTCTACTATCGACTTTTGCAGGGTATCGAATTTTTGAAGAAGCGTATTTAGATCGCTGGTGATGGAGACCAGTTGCTCATTTGAGGCCTTGGAGGGGCTCTCTCCTGTGGCTAAAAGCTGTGTTAAATCGGAGGATTGGAGTGTTAGTTTTTCCGTGATTTCTTCTGTCGCCCCCAGGGCTTTCCCCACCTCATCTTCAATTGATTGCGACCTGGAAACGGCGTGATTCAGTTGTTCAGAGAGAGCACTCAACTTCCTGAGGTGACTTTCTCCGAGACTTCGATTTTTTGCCTCTGCGATCCGAAGCCGTGCTTCGTAATCAAGTAAAAAGGGCGTGATCAAAAGAGCGATTGCGATGATAACGCAGCCTGTAGCGATTGCGAGCGTACCAGTGCTCAATGGATCGTCTGCCAACCCAATGATGGTTAACGCAATGCCAAAGAAAACAATGTCACCAATAATAAACGGTAGCTTTGGGGTATCAGATATCGAAGAAACACCTGTAGTCATAGATTCCTGAAAGGGTTCCCTTTTTTCATCTAAATACCTGGGTTTCTCAAGCAGAAAACCTGGTAATTGTTAAACAAGGGAGAAAATGCGCCTTGAGCCGTTTGAATTTTAGCTGTAAGCCTTGAAATGAATCGTCTCTAAGATTCATGAAAAAAGAACCTTCATTAGCAGAACAAGTCCATTCCCGCCGAAAGGTTTGGGCAAAGAAATCCTCAAGAGAGAGTGTGCGAATTGCCTTATCGTCTATTATAGTGGTTCTGGCTCTTTTCTTTTTGCTTGGGATCTTCACAAAGACGATGCATTCGTTTTTTGAAAAAGAAGAGAAGATTGTGATTCGAGGGGTTGATGGAATCGTGGAAACCCCGGTTAAGGAGAAAAAAGGGCCGCCACCTTCTCCAGAGAGTGTTGTTGAGGCCTACCGTAATCAGGTAGCCGCAGAGAAAGCTGGAGAGATAGGGGAGCCAACTGTTGTGTTAGACCCGGTTTTGGAACGAGAACCTCTTTCAGAAAAAGCTTCGATCATCCGGAAGATCGAGGCTGCTCCTATAGAAGTTCCAGGCTTAAGCAGAGAAACCCCATCGAATAAGGTAGAGCAATAGATGAATACGTTCAATTTCGTTAAGGTTAAACAACAAGATGGTAAGCAATATCGCTGCTATGTTATTCCCACAATAGGGCCAAAGTTTTCGATGGAATTCTTGGAAGAGCGGAGTGAAAAAGAAAAATCTGTTGGTGGAACCATTAAAAAAGTATGTTTCCCCAATTCATGGACGGGAAATTACCATCAATACGGTAAGTTATTTGAAGCGGCGCAGGCTTTTTTTGCGGTTTCTCAGGAGATGGAAGCTCAAATGGGATCTTCATCCCGTTTTTAGTAAAGAGACGAAAAGTTGCGCCGGACCTTAAATGGCCCCCATTTGGAGATTTACGTTTGCCTGTTTTACTGCAAAGAATTAACTCTATTTTTTTCTAATCTATGACGAGAAGCTAACCTATTTTATATGAAACGATCTGACATATCAAAAATCCATAATCTTCTTTCCGATTTTCGTATTGAAACCCCAAGTTGGGGGTTTGCGGATACCGGCACGCGTTTCGGCAAATTCTATCAAGCAGCTTCAGCCATTGATACAGCGGATAAATTTGCAGATGCTGGGCAGGTGAATGCTTTTACGGGGTGTTGCCCAACGGTAGCCGTCCATATTTTATGGGACTTTAAGGAAGGTGAAGACCCCAAAGCTGTCGGCCGATTGGCTCGCAAAAATGGAGTAAGTGTTGGATCGATAAATCCAAATATTTTTCAAGATCAGCATTACAAATACGGATCATTTGGAAACCCTGATGCAAAGATTCGACAGACTGCAGTTGATCATGTCGTTGATTCGATTGGAATTGGGAAGGCTGTTAAAAGTCGGTACGTATCAATGTGGTTTGGAGATGGCACCAATTATCCCGGGCAGGGGAATATCCGAGACCGCAAACGCTGGTTTGAAGAGTGCCTAAAGTTGTCTCATCGCAAGTTGGCCAAGGATCAGATTTTGCTCGTGGAGTACAAGCCATTTGAACCTGCTTTTTATCAAACTGATATAGCGGATTGGGGAATGGCTTATGTCCACAGCAAAAAAGCCGGACCCAGAGCAAAGGTTCTGGTTGATATAGGGCATCACTATCTAGCACAGAATGTTGAGCAGATAGTGGCCTTTCTATTGGACGAGGGGATGTTGGGTGGTCTTCACTTTAATGATCGTGGTTATGCTGATGATGATTTGACCATGGGTTCTCTCGACCCCTATAGGATCTTTCGCATTTTTCATGAGATTCATACCTACGCCTATGATACGGGTTCGACCCCAGATATCGCCTATATGGTGGATCAGTCTCATAATCTTAAACCCAAGATTGAGGCAATGATCCAAACGGTTATGACCGCCCAGGAATTAAATGCTAAGGCTGCCTTGGTGGATCGTCGTCAGCTCCGGAGTTTACAGAAAAAATGTGATGTTGTTGGCGCAGAGAATTTGCTGAAGGATGCCTACGCAACAGATGTTCGGGATGCACTCGCATCGTGGCGCAAGAAAAAGAAGCTGGCAGAGGATCCTTTGGCTGCTTTCAAGAAAAGTGGTTACACGGAAAGAGCGGCTGACGAGAGGACCAAGCGTCGTAAAAAACTGGGTATCGTACAAGGCGGAAGTTACGCCTAAGAAAGTGCGGATTTTTTGTAATCTTTAGACACCTTCTCTGGAGTGTGGAATGGTTGGATTATCCCAACTGTTCCAAAACTGGATGGTCTTTTAGGATATGACTGGATAGGGCTTTGGCAGCGCCTTCCAGGTTTTTTTTCAAAAGACATGAGAGGATGCGACGGTGCTTTTTACAGGTCAGTCGTGCAGCCGGTATGTCATGCTCCTCCCACTCAAAGAGCAGGTTGAAGTAAGTGCTGTTATTTTCTAAGAAACTCTGGATGTAACGATTTCCGGATAGATTGATCCAGTAAGCATGCAATTGGTTGTCAATGAGAGGTGGTTGAGAAGGGCCACGATCTCGATTGTTTTGCAGATATTGTTCTAGAGTTTCTGAATCGATCGAAGAAAATGATTGAGAGAGCGCCTTTTGTTCAAGTGTTTCTCGAACAGCTAAAAAATCTTGTAGATCTTTTTTGCTGAATCTCCGGACCTTCCAGCCACAGCGCGGCACATGCTTTAAAATACCTTCTGTACTCAACCGAAGAAAGATCTGACGTAATACCGTTCGCCCAATACCGTATTTCGTAGCAGCCGCTTGTTCACGCAGGTAGGTATCATCCGTCTGAAAACTCTGCTTTACTAGATCCTCAGCGATTTGGCGATAGACGGTATCATGAGAAGGGATGTTGATGGAGTGTTCTTTGGCAGGTTTTCGTAGAGATTTTTTTTGAGGAATCGTAGGGATGAATCGACGATTGGACTGCTTGGTTAAGAGGCCTTCTTCTTCCAATTGTGCGAGGGCTGTTCTTACCGGTTGAGTGCTCGCTCCATAGTGTTTGGCCAATGCCGTTAGATTGAGTTCAACAGAGAATGGTCTGCCTTTGGACAGGAATCCTGAGAGGTCAGTTTTGATGTATTCTGAAATCTGCACAGCAACTCAATCGGATCGCTCAGGAGCTTTGAGGTCAAGAAAATTTGATATTGAACACAAAATCAAAAGGTGATACACACACTCTTATGTTACCCCAGAGTAGACTGAAGAAAAACTCTCTTCTGAGTGAGGAAATCAGCTTACGATCAAGGAATTGCCGTGGATAGTATGGGCCCAATTGATATTGCTGTTTTTGTATCGTACTTTGTTGTACTCATAGGAATTGGTCTTTTTGTTGGTCGTAAGGGTAAGGCTACGAGCGAGGACTATTTTTTGGCAGGGCGCAGTTTGCCCTGGTATGTCGTGGGCTCCTCTTTCATTGGGTCCAACATATCGACAGAGCATTTTATAGGTATGGTTGGAGCTGCCTACTTGTATGGGATTTGCGTGGCACAATGGGAGTGGGGAAATATTTTTTCATTTTCCGTTCTCATCTGGTTTTTCATTCCATTCCTTTTGGCTAGCCGGGTTTTTACGGTGCCAGAGTTTTTGGAGAGAAGGTATAATTCAACCTGTCGTCTGCTCTTCGCCGTTTTTACCGTCATTGCGAATGTGACCGCTTTTCTAGCGGCAGTTCTTTATGCGGCTGCCCTTGGATTGCAGCAAATGTTCGGCTGGGATATATGGGTAGGCGTCATCGTTATGGCAGTTACGGCAGGAAGCTATGCGATTTACGGGGGTCTGAGATCAGTTGCCTGGACAGACCTCTTTCAGACAGTCGTAATGGTTTTTGGAGGTATTTTGGTAACGATCCTAGGTCTGCAAGCACTTGGTGCGGGTGAAGGTATTGCTGTGGGATGGACAACGATGATTGAACGCAATCTAGGAGAGGGCGCGAGTTGGGCGGCGGCGATTGCGGAAATGGGGCAGAAGATTGTTGGCTCGGAAGAAGGTTATCAGAGGCTTTCAGTTTTTCAGCCGATGAGTCACCCTCTTGTTCCATGGATAACGATTTTTACTTCATGGTTGTCTATCAGCATCTGGTACAACTGCATGAATCAATTTATGGTGCAACGTGTACTGGCGGCCAAAGATGATTGGCATGCCCGGATGGGCATTGTTTTTGCGATGGCGATGAAGGTATTCCTTCCATTCATTATTGTGCTTCCCGGGTTGATCTATTTTGCGATGAAACCCGGGATTACGGATCAGAAGACAATCGACCAAACCTATACGGTTTTGGTTACCATGTTAGTTCATGCTGGACTGACTGGGCTTTTGCTTGCCGCTCTTTTTGGTGCGATACAGTCGACCATTGATTCTGTCCTCAATTCAACGTCGACAATCATTACATTGGATTTGTATAAAAAATTCATGAGGCCAGATGCGAACGAAGCTTCGTTGGCAAAAATGGGAAAATGGATTTCAGCAATCGTGCTAACCGTCGCGGTTCTGATTGCACCATTTATTGAAAATCTCGGCCAGGGAGTTTTTGTGTATGTGCAGAATTTATACGCGCATTTTGCACCACCGTTCGCTGCCATCTTTTTGGTTGGAATTCTCTGGAAGCGGGCGACGGGAAAGGCGGCGGTGATAACCATTGTAGCTGGTATGGTATTTAGCTTGTTGCTCGAATATGGAATTTTCCCTCTTTTTTCTCTTCCAGTGGCTTTTACCCTACGATCTTTCTTTGTCTGGGTTTTCTGTGTGGCTCTCCATATCGGGGCGAGTCTTGTTACATCACCTCCAGAAACCGAAAAGGTAACAGGGGACTTGGTGGTGAATTGGCAGAAGCTCCAGATTTTTTCCAATTTAGGGAAGCCATGGTATAGCAATTTGCTTCTTTGGTATCTTTTGGCTGCCGGAGCTCTTGTCACCTGTTACATTAGTTTTTCAGGCATTTCTTTCAGATAATAATCACACAATGAATTCTTTAACCTTACGACTATGAAATCAAACGAAGATACATCACATCATTCCTCTGAAAATTCGGGTATTTCCAGTTCAGTATCTCGCCGAGCTTTTTTTGGTTCGGTTGCAATTGGTTCAGTTGCGCTCGGGATGCAGAAGATCGGGTATTCATCCGAAAAAAAAGAAAAAGTTATTCAAGGTTTTGAGGATACGGCAGAGGCTCCAGATGCTTCAAATCAATGGGCTTCTGTTTCTGACCGCAAAATAAGGGTAGGATTGGTCGGGTACGGCCTTTGTAAGTTTGGTGTCAAATTTGGGTTTCAGGATCATCCAAATGTCGAAGTTGTGGCGGTTAGTGATCTCATCCCAGAACGTTGTGCTGAAATGGCGAAAGAGGCCAGATGTGAAAAGACCTACCCTTCGTTGGAGGAGATGGTTAAGGATGATACGATCGAAGCTGTCTTTTTGGCAACGGATGCTCCGAGTCATGCCCGGCATGCCATCCTAAGTCTGGAACATGGAAAGCATGTGGCGTCAGCTGTTCCAGCGGTTTATGCCTCATTGGAAGATGCCGATAAACTGTATGAAACAGTGAAGAGAACAGGCCTTAAATATATGTTGTTCGAAACATCAATGTTTCACGCTGATTTATATGCAATGCGTCAGATCTACAATGCAGGCGGTCTGGGCAAGATAGTGTATTCTGAAGGCGAATACTACCACTATTTCGGCGATGAGGCGATTGAATCATACAATGGTTGGAGAATTGGTCTGCCTCCTCAGTTTTATCCGACACATTCCAACGCATATTACATTGCCGTGACAGGCCATAGTTTTACTGAAGTTTCCTGTCTCGGCATGCCAAGTTCGGCAAAGCAGTTCCAACCCGAAAACAATCGGTACAAAAATCCGTTTGGTTCGGAGATTGCACTTTTTCGGACGAGCGAAGGAGGCATGTCCCGGATGGCGGTTAGTTGGGATACTCCAGGTGATCATGGTGAAAAGGGTCGAATTCGTGGGCAGAGAGGATCTTTTTATGGAGAATATAAAGGGTTTGAGGAGAACCTTCCGAATCAGAGTCGTCCCGGTCTTCCTCCCGGTGTTGAGGCGGGTGGCCACGGTGGATCTCATGGGCGCCTTATGGATGAGTTCGTAACTGCAATTTTACAAGACCGGGTGCCTCTCATTCCGATTGATATGGCACTCAATCTATCGGTTGCTGGTATTGTCGCTCATCATTCTGCTTTAAAGGGTGGAGAACGGCTGAAAATTCCACAATATACTCTTTAACAATTAGATTTGAACACCTTGCATCGCATATAAGTACTTTTATGAAAATTACCGCAATCGAAACGCATGTCTGCAACGCACGCATGCGGAACTGGATCTTTGTTAAAGTGTTGACGGATCAACCGGGTCTTTACGGTTGGGGCGAGGCGACGCTTGAATGGCATACTCGTTCTGTAGTTGGGGCAATCGAGGATATCTCCCAGCTTCTGATCGGGGAAGATCCACGAAGAATCGAACATCTTTGGCAGATGATGTATCGACAACATTTTTGGCATGGGAATGGGATTGTGCGTGGAACGGCTATCAGTGGAATCGATATCGCTCTCTGGGATATCATGGGGAAAGTGCATGGGGTGCCTTGTCATCAGTTATGGGGCGGCCCCGTAAGAGATTACATTCGCACCTATTGCCATTTGGGTGGTGGAAAGATGGAGGACTTTTATGAAACATCCCCTTCGGATGCGAAGCGCTTTGCGGAATTGGCACAGGAGGCGGTAGAGGATGGTTTTACTGCTTTTAAAACCATGGCAGTGCCGGAAACGATGCCGATAGAAGGCTTGAAACCGGTTCAATATGCGGAAGCATGTGTCGCGGCGATGAGAGATGCCGTAGGGTCTGATATCGACATTATGGTGGATTGTCATGCCCGTTGTTCGCCGCGGATGGGAATGCGCTTTGCTAAAGCACTCGATCCATATGGGCTTTACTTTTTTGAAGAGCCTTGTTGGCCAGAGACCTTGGAGGATATTGCAGCTATACAGAGAGCAGTGACGACTCCAGTTGCAACGGGAGAACGATTGGTTACTCAACATGCTTTTCGTGAGTTATTGGAGAGGCGGGCTTGCAGTGTGATTCAACCGGATATAACCCACTGTGGTGGTCTAAGTGAAGCACGTCGTATTGCAGCCATGGCCGAACCATACAGGGTTTCTATGGCTCCTCATAATCCTCAGGGCCCAGTTAGCACAGCGGCTTCGTTGGAGTTTGGATTTGCGACCCCTTCGTATATTATCTGTGAGTCTGTTAGTAACGATGTCCCTTGGAGAGATGAGGTTGTCTCTGAAGGGTTTTCTTTGGAAAAAGAAGGTCGAATTGTAAGGCCGAACACCCGACCAGGGCTCGGTATTGAAATTAATGAGACAGAGGTCGCAAAGCACCCTTTTAAGCAGGAAGTCTTGCAAAGGACTTTTTATCCTGATGGAGCAGTCGGTGATTGGTAGATTTTTGATAGTTTGAAATAGGTATGGAATTGGAAAAATCACAGGAACTTTTGCGCCGGAATGAGAACCTCATCCCAGGGGGATTGGCTTCTCTTAATCGGAGAGCGGACCCATGTATTTCTTTTGCTTCGGGACAGGGAGGACGGATCAAGGACTACGATGGGAATGAGTACATTGACTACCATTTTGGTTTTGCCCCTTACATTCTCGGACATAATGATCCGGATGTAAACGAAGCCGTTATACAGTCCTTGCAGGCTGGACTCTCGAATTTTGGGTCTGGGACAACAGAGGAGGAAGGTGAGCTGGCCCGGCTTTTTTTGGAGTGTCTTCCCGCTGCAGATAAGGTCCAGTTTTTAAACACAGGATCGGAAGCAACGGCGCAGGCCATCAGAGTGGCTAGAGCGGCTACGGGTAAATCACATATCGTAAAGATTCAGGGTAGTTACAATGGGCATCACAATATGGTGGCGACGAATCTGATGACTCCGGCCGAAGCACTGGGAGGGAGTCAGGTGAAAGGGGATGAATATCCTAAGGTTCCTATTACGGCGGGGACTCCAGTAGAAGAGCTGAATTTGATTCATGTGGTCGAATACAACGATCTGGAGGCTGTGGAAACTGTAGTCAAAAAGCATCCAATTGCAGCTCTCATTACAGAGCCGGTATTACAGAATGTTGGTGTGATTAAACCGGATGAAGGGTATTTGGAAGGGTTGCGAATGTTGGCGGATGAATATGGATTCCTGTTGATTTTTGATGAAGTGAAGACAGGTTTTCGTGCAGGATTGGGTGGGTATCAAGGCGTGTCAGGTATTCGCCCGGATTTATCGACTTTTGGAAAGGCGATCGCGAATGGATATCCCATCTCAGCACTGGCTGGTCGTTCTGAATATATGGATTTGGTGATTAGCAAAGATCCGGCCAAAAAGGTTCTCTTAGCAGGCACGTACAATTGTCATCCAGTCCCTGTTGTAGCTGCTATCGCTTGTTTGCGCAAATTGATGGATCCAGGAGTGGACTTGTATGGTCATCTTGAACGTTTGGGAGATCGATTACAGGGTGGTCAGGAGAAGCTGTTTCAAGAGCATGGGATAAAGGCGATAATTTCAAGGCAGGGAAGTGCGAGTTGTGTTTATTTTGCAGAGCGAGTTCCGCGCAATTGGTGGGAGCTTTTGCATTCCCATGATTTTGCCTTTGATACAGAATATCGAAAAATGCTTATCAAAAATGGGATTTATCATTTTCCAGTGGCGACAAAACAAGGGAGCCTCTGTTTTGCGCATACGGAAGCAGATGTGGATGAAACACTAGTGGCGACTGACAAGACATTGAAAGCGCTTAGAAAGTAGAAAGAAAGAGATAGAAATGAATGAGAGTGATTTACTATTAGCCGGTCAAGTTGCGGTTGTAACTGGAGGACTCGGAGATATTGGGTTTGCGGTGGCAGAAGTTTTGGCAGAAAATGGAGCCAAGGTAGCGATTGCTGATATTCACCCAGAAGAAGTTGCGAAAGAAAAGATTGGTTCGAGACCTTTTGTTTATGCCCAGGTGAATGTAGCGGACCCAAAGGCGGTGGACGAGTGGTTTTCTGGGGTGGAAGAAGATCTGGGAACACCGACTCTGGTGATAGCGAATGCTGGAGTGGTGGAGGTAGGTTTTGGTCTCAAAATATCGCCGAAGTCATGGCAGAGAACGATGGATGTTAATCTGAATGGCGCTTTTTATACAGCGACTTCAGGGGGTCGCAGAATGGTCGACCAGAACGTAAAGGGTCGTATTGTTTTGATGGGTAGTTGGGCTGCTGAAAATGTTCATGCTGATTTGACTGCTTATTCTGTTTCTAAAGCTGGACTCAGAATGATGGGTAAGTGTTTGGCCCTCGAATTGGCACCGAAGGGTATATTGGTAAATGAGGTGGCACCAGGCTTTGTGGATGCGGGATTGACTGGAAAGTTTTATAAGAAGAATCCGGTGAAACGTGAAAGAGGCCGAGCACTAGTCCCCGTAAGAAGATTGATTTCAGCTAAAGAAGTCGCGCTGCAGGTTCTCCATCTCTGTCATCCCGATAATGTACACATGTCAGGTAGTACTTTGTTAATGGATGGAGGATTGTCGTTGATGACGGGAAGAGAGAGTTTTAATTCGAACGATGCGTGAAGTTTCTTTATCCGGATTCAGTGGCCGTATAGGAGTGGCTCGGTCTGAGATTACACCTCCGATGGGCATTTATGCCCAAAATTGGGGAGCTGCTCGTGAGGTGACAGCAAAGGGTGTTCATCGAATGATGACAGCAACTGCCACCAGCTTCCGGAGTCGAGAGGGAAAGGGTCCTCTGGTTCTTCTGAGCTTGGATTTGGGGTGGTGGAGGACACGAAGGGATGCGGATGATTTTCGACGGCTGATTAGTGAGGCTTTAACTCTCCCAGAGGAGGCCCTTTTGTTACACTTTACACATACACACGCAGGGCCGGCTGTTTCCATGCAATGCAAGGATCAACCTGGTGGAGATTTGATTGAGCCTTATGTGGCTAGTTTGGTGGAAAATTGTATCCAGTTAGTGCGCCAATGTTGGGAGAAAGAGATGGAAGCGGTGCTTACTTGGAAATATGGGAAATGTGGCTTAGCCAAAAATCGAGACTTCATAAACCCTGAGAACCCGGAAGAGTGGTTAACGGGCTTTTGTCCAGATACTCCTGCTGACGATACACTTCTAGTTGGAAGGGTATCGAATTCTGAAGGTGCTATTCTGGGAACGATTATCAATTACGCTTGTCATCCAACAACTTTAGCGTGGGACAATCAGCTGATTTCTCCGGACTTTCCAGGTGCAGCTCGGGAAATTATCGAGAGGGAGACGGATCAAGCTCCTTGTCTCTTTATCCAAGGGGCCTCTGGAGAGTTGGCGCCTGCTGAGCAATACAGCGGCGACACTGCATTGGCAGATCGCCATGGCCGAGAATTGGGGTATGCTGCTCTTTCAACATTGGAGGGGATGGGGCCACCCAGCTCGAGTTTATGTTTTATCGAGAAATTGGAATCAGGCGCTCCTCTTGCGATTTGGAAACGGAAGCAGAAGGAGATGTCGGTGAGTTTGGAGGCGAATTGTGTGGAGATAGAGCTTGGACTAAAGGGCTTACTCAAAAAAGATCAAATAGAGCAGTTGTTAGAAGCAGCCACCGACGGATTTGAGAGAGAACGGTTGCGCCGAAAGGCAGGTGTTTGCAGTAATTTTTCGGATACGGAGGAGACTGTTGAGAAATTCTGGATATGGAAACTGGGAGATTCCATCTTTGTGGCCCATCCGTTTGAAGCTTACTCATTTTTACAACAGGCGGTGCGCCAAGCATATCCAAAGCAAGCCATTGCTGTGGCAAATCTCTCCAATGGGGGCCTCGGATATTTGCCGACGTCCGATTGCTACGACCGGGATATTTATTCTGTATGGCAAACGCCTTTTGCCAGAGGTGGTCTGGAGAAACTAATTGAGGCTGAAGAAGCAGCCATTGGAGAGATTCTTTCCGAGATCAAAAAGTAGTTTATGGACAATAAGAAAATGAGACTAGGTGTTGTAGGTGCTGCCGGAAGGGGTGCTTCATTTGCTCGATCTGTTCAAGAGGTAGATTTTTTTGAGCTGCATGCTGTTTGCGATCTTTCTGAAGAAGGGTTGAGGAAAGCTGTAGAAGATTGTGGCGCAAAGAAAGGTTACTTGTCTTATGATGAGATGTTGGAAAAATCTGGAATAGATGCCGTTGTGGTGGGGACACCGATGCATCTTCATGCTGAGATGGCCATTAAGGCATTGAAGCGCAATATTCATGTTCTTTCCGAGGTGACGGCGGCTATCTCGATCGATCAATGTCGCGAGTTAGTAGCCGCTGCTAATGAGTCAGAGGCTCTCTATATGATGGGAGAAAATTACACGTTTATGAAGCCGAATATGATAGTGAGAGGCTTGGTGGAAAAAGGGCTTTTTGGAGAGACTTACTATGCTGAAGGAGAGTATTTACATAATTGTACGTATCTTTTGGAAAAAACGCCGTGGAGGAGAAAATGGCAGTATGGGATTAATGGGCTGACGTATTGTACTCATAGCTTGGGTCCAGCTCTACAGTGGTTTCCTGGCGATCGAGTTGTTTCGGTTTCCTGTGTGGGAACGGGGCACCATCATTTGGACAGAGAAGGAAACCGGTTTGAGCAGGAAGATTCGACGATGATGATGTGCCGGTTGAGGAGTGGCGGATTGATTCGGATCCGAGAGGATTTTCTTTCAGATCGGCCTCATGCGATGACCAATTATGCATTGCAAGGGACTGAGGGTTCTTATGAATCAGCTCGTGCTTCAACACAGGAGCCTCGTATCTGGTTGAGATCCAGGAATGAAGAACCAAAAGAGTGGGAAAATCTTTTTGACTTGGGTGAAGAGCATACACCAGAAATTTGGAAGGATGAGGAATGGCTCCAAAAGGTTGGTCATGGGGGAGGAGACCTCATAGAGCTCCTTCACTTTCGGGATGCCATTTCAGAGAAAACCTCTTGTGATCTCGGTATTCATCAGGCCATGGATCTGACTTTGACAGGATTGATTTCGCAGGAATCCATCCTGCAGGATGGCGCTTGGTTGGAAGTGCCGGATTCGAGAGATTGGTAGGTTCCTCAGGGAGTTTTCCTGATGGGACTTATTTTACTTCGGTTTCAGAAGGAAGTGAGATAGCCTCCTCTGACATTTCGGGAGCTTCAGAGTTTGGTGCCTTTGATTCTATTTGATTTAGCTTTTCTTCCAGTTCTTTTAGGTCGGAGAAAAGTCGGTTCTCCATTTCTTCCCGCTCAGAGCTTCCTATGATACTTAATGTCGAAATATCCTGAACAACTTTTACTGGAAGAGAAAGTAGACGGGAAAAAAGACCTTCGTCTTTTAATGAGCTAATATAGAGAGCGGACATTTCTTGAGACAATCGAAGCGAATCTCGAGCAACGCTGTTTGTGGCCAGCAAGTTGTTGTTGAGTTGTTGCTTGGCTTCGATTTCTTCGCTTAGAACAGCTGCGATTTGTTTAGAAATTTGATCAGTATAAGTTTGTATGTCGGCACGAGTCAGTTTGCCGGTTTCTGAAATTTCATCTAGGATAGGGCCGATTCTTTCGGTTACCTTGGTTGCGACTTGGTCATAACCATTTAGAGGCTCGCTGGCAGCCAGAGTTGGGGTATCGAGTTTTGCGAGGATAGCCGATGCCAGTGCATCCACATTTTCTACGTCCAGTTCGAGCCCTTCAGTGCCAGAGAGAAATGGCTCTTTGTTTCGTTGGAGGGCAGAATCTCTCTGGGATTTATTGATGGCTTCGACTCCGTCCAGAACTTGTTCTGCAAATGCCTGAAAGTCGGTTGCATATTGTTGTTGGAGTGTCCGAAGTTCAATTTCCTGGCGCTCACTTAATTGGCGGTGCATCCGTTCTTTCAACCAGAAGGCAATACCGACGAAAACCAGAGCTGTCACTATTGCGCTTATGATAGCTGTTCGGGCGGGGCTTAGGGAGAGACCGTTCATTTAAGAGTTAATCTATTGAATTACTTTTGAAATGTTAAGACTCAAATTCTAGAAAGGGAGCAGCACAGAATATCGACTGAATCTTCTCCGTTTTTAATGGTTGTTGGAATAATCTGACTACAAGAAGGCCCGGTTTGCGAAAAACCGGGCCTTTGTTAAAAAAGATAAAAGCTTATTCGGCCTTTTATGGCATTAACTCTAATACTCTTTTGTAGAGGGCTTCAGCTTCCGTATAATCCGTCTGGATTTTGGAAGTCACATTAGCCAGATCTGTTCCCTGATAATCTTTTAGAGAAGCGACCATGGTTGAAAGCTCGGGAAGAAGAGTTTTCAGCTCATTGTAACTTTGCGTTAATTGAGGAGAAAGTGCTCCAGCGGCTTGCTCAATGAGAGGCTCTAGTTCTTTAACACTTCCAGAGAGCGAGGATACTTTTCCCGTGTATTCTGAAAGTAAAGACGATGCTTTTTCAGCAAGGTAGCTTGTAAGAACGTCTGCCTGTTCATTGACGCTGGCAGTAGCGGCTCCCATCAACCCAGTTGTAGTCTCGCTGGCTTCTTCTGTTACGGCTTCTTCGATTTGATCGATAGTTTCTTCAGCCTTTTCAGCAACAGCTTCTACCGTCTCTTCGACGAGTTCCTCGGCTTCAGCGGCGACTTCCTTGGTGCTTTCCTTTAGGTCCCCGATAAGGCTATTACCGGTATCTTTCGTTTCCTCGGCAGCTTGTTCCGTCTGCTCAGTGATGGTTGTTTCATCGGATTTTTTGTTACACCCAGCGAAAAGGGCTGCCACAGAAATCGATAGAAGTAAGAGTATTAATTTTTTCATAGGTAGAATAACAGGGTTCTGAATACAGACCTAATTTTTTAGGTCATCAGCCACTTTTTCAGCTGCTGCTTCGGCTTCTTTAGCTGCATCTTTGGATTGATCCGCAACTTCTTCAGATGTCTCTTTGATTTGTTCAGCGGCATCTTCCAAGCTGTTGTCTGACTTATTGCTACATCCGATAAAAAGGGCGGCAACGAAGATTGAGAGAATAATTGATAGGTATGATTTTTTCATAATAGTATATTTATTTCGTCTCAATTCTATGTCTTTTTATGAAAAATACCAGAGTAAAGATTACTGGAAAAATTGCTTTATCTGTATCCAATACACTCCCCTAACTATTTTATATCTAGGAGTTTCCGCAAGAAGCACATCTTCAATCGAAAACAACGTTCAGATGTTTTTATGATAATGCGTCGTCTAGAGCGTCAATTAGAGCATCAACAGGTTCAACCCCAATAGAAAGCCGAATCAGATCGGGGTCGAGTCCTTCTTTGAATAGGTTTGCGCGGCCTTCGGGAATTGAGACAAGGTTGTAATGGGCAATATACATGAAGGGACAAAGAATGGAGGTTTTCATCCCAAAGCTAGGTCCTTTGGCCAAAGAGACTCTATCGTAGAAATCGGAGAGTTTTCCGGTCAGTTCAAAGGTGATGATACTACCGATCGCGTTTGGAGAGCGTGCAATCTTTTGAAAATTGTTAGCGGATTTGGCTTCTAGAGGCCAGTACACTTTACGGATTCCAGGATGGTTTTGGAGAAATTCAACGATTTTTGCTGTTGAGGTGTTGATCGCCGGAATGATCTTTTCGTAGTCATCAATTTCGAAGGCCAAGCGCGCTTGGTCTCGTGAGTAAAGGGGCTCTATAGAGTGTCTTAGAGATTCCCTAAAGGTTGTCTGCTCTGGGCAGTGTGGTGTAATAATGACGGCTCCTGCAATGACATCGCCTTCATTTGCTGCGTATTTGGTCAAGCTGTTGACGATGATGTCACTGTGAGGAAGTATGTCGACGTTGAGAGGAGAAACTGTCGAGGGATCAACGACCATAAGACCTCCTGATCGACGGACCCGACTTGCGACTTCTTCGAGATTTGGTGTTTGAATTAGAGGATTAGTTGGGGCCTCAGTGATCAACCCCGCAAGTTGGTCTCCGCATTCAGTTAAGAGTTTATCAAGTGCCTCCAGATCGAAAACATTGAGTAGTATTTTGTGATCGGATTGGTTGTCTGTGAATTTCCGAAGGATCTCCATTGTATCTAGATAGAGCCATCCGAGTTGAATCCAAATACTGCGACCTTGTTTTCTCTGATGGGCTGATACAGTTTTGAACGCGCTGTATATGGCATTCATTCCACTGGATGTCAGAAGAATATTATCTAGATTTTGGATACCATAGATTCCACCGAGAACATTTTTAATTTTAACTTCAGCATCAGTTGTGACGGTTTCTTCGGCTTGAGGCGTCTCTAATAATTTAATG
>CAXMUM010000003.1:0-13231 GCA_964196585.1 uncultured Opitutaceae bacterium | reverse complement strand
TCTGCCTGACGAGATGAAAGGAATCCTCCTGTATGTTGAAGAAAGCTTCTGGCTTTCAGGTATAGAGCGGGATTGATTGAATGGACGAGGGCCCAAAGACCTTCCTTTTCAATGATGCGAGAGGGTTCAGGATGAAGATAAGTTTGGAGGTCTTGAGCAATTTGAATGGATGAGGTAAGCCAAATTGTTTGATCAGCCAGGTCAAAACGCTCAGCCCAATTTTTCTGTATCGATTCGAGTAAAGAGTGAATGACAAAGCGCGGGTATCCTGAACAGATATGCCTTAAGGTCTTTGCTTCTTTTTCTTCATAGCCAATAACATCCTGCATTTTTGGCAAACTGCAGGAAACGGCATGAAGACTCTGGGGGATTCGTTCCCCGAGAGGACGATGTGGGAAATGGGTCATTCGTAATCAAAAAATTGTCTGAGGGAAGCATTTCGAAGATGGTGCAGGCAATAAATGGAGTGGCCGTCTGTAAAGCTTCCGATGCTAAAAGGAATCTATCTCACTCGCCGGGGAGGTTAATGCAACGAATAAGATTACGGCTTTCGGGGCAATTTTATGGATGAATTTTAATAGACCTCGCTTTTATGGGGGATATTCTTTTCTTCAGCAGAACGATGCAAGATGAGGAAAGAAAGAGACTTCCGTTACGGTGGATATTAGCGGGAATAGTCTTCGTTGGCATTATTGTTGTTTCGGTGGGCTTCTTTTTTTGGGAGGATCTGAGGGCACTCGATATTGATCTGGAGAGTATGATTTCTACGATTCAGGATAAGGGCGCGTTGATTTTTTTCACTGCATTGGCATTGCTTCCTCTGGTCGGAATGCCGGTTTCCATTTTTTATTTGGTTGCGGGTGCCAGCTTTGGAATGCCATTGAGTTTGGGTGGGACTGCATTGGCATTGGCGGTTAATATTTCGCTTAGCTACTGGTTGGCACGGGGTTTATTGAGAAAGATGCTCGAAATGCTTTTGTCTCGAACCCACTATCGAATTCCTCAGGTAAAGGGGAATGACTATTTTATGCTGACCTTGTTTGTTCGGATTATGCCGGGGGTTCCCTTCTTTTTACAGAATTACTTATTGGGTGTCGCTCGAGTTCCTTTTCGCATCTATTTCATGGTTTCCTGGACGATTGCTTTTGTGATGTCAGCCGGAATTATTGTTCTGGGAAATTCGTTTCAGTCGTCGAGCATTGGACAGATTGTTTTTGCAGTCATGTTGGTTGTTGCTCTTATGATAATGGTTCGCCTGGTGAGACAGCGGTTGAAAGAAAAAGAGGTTCTGGTTGATTCGGAAAGGGAAGAGTCTGCCAAAGAAGGCAGGGCATAATTTTTGATTTTTTGAAGATGGGAAAGCGATTGAAGTTTATTTCATGGAATGTGAATGGTGTCCGCGCAGCCCTGAAAAAGGGACTGATGGATTTTCTCGTGAAAGAGAGTCCAGATGTAATTTGCTTTCAGGAAGTGAAGGCTCTTCCTGAGCAGGTGGATGAGGATTGGCCGAGTGAATATTATCAATATTGGTATCCAGCTGAAAAAAAAGGGTATTCTGGAACAGCCATTTTTTCAAAGGTTGAACCGATTTCAGTGACTCGAGGAATGGGCATGGAAGAGCATGACCAGGAAGGACGCGTCATAACAGTGGAATTCAGCGACTATTTTCTGGTGACTGTTTATACGCCGAACTCAAAGCGTGAATTAGAACGTTTGGATTATCGCACGAAAACCTGGGAAGTTCTTTTTCTAAAACATCTAAAGACTTTGGAAAAGAAGAAGCCTGTTTTTTTCTGTGGAGACCTAAATGTGGCCCATAAGGAGATTGATCTAGCGAACCCCAAAACAAATGTCCGAAATGCGGGCTTTACCATAGAAGAGAGGCAGTGTTTTGATCGATTGATTGAGAGTGGATTTATTGATACCTTTCGCGAATTTGAAAAAGGAAGTGGGCATTATTCCTGGTGGAGCTATCGTAGTGGTGCCAGAGATCGGAATATAGGGTGGCGTCTTGATTACTGGTGCCTCTCGAAGGTTCTTCGTTCAAGACTCAAAAAGGCGTGGATCATGCCTGAGGTTATAGGATCGGATCATTGCCCAGTTGCTATACTGATAGAGTGAGTCAAGCCCCTTGGTCGACTCAGCTCCAAGGGTGGTGTGAGCCCTCTAATTTAATTGGATTCAACTGTTCCTTCTTCGGCATCTGTATGTTCTCGAGCAGCAATTTCTGTTGGGGAGTACGAGCTAAAGAGTGCTTTGACGTCGTAAACAATCAATGAAAGGCAGGGGACTAAAACAAGTGTTATGGCTGTTGCAAAGAGCACGCCAAACGCAAGTGAAGTAGCCATCGGAATAAGAAATTGAGCTTGAACGCTTTTTTCCAGTAGCAGTGGCGTGAGACCGGCAAAGGTAGTAAGAGATGTCAGTAGGATAGCTCTAAAGCGAGCGGCCCCCGCAGAATGCACAGCCTCATATAACGGAACCTTGTTACGCAAAGATCGGTTGATATAGTCGACCATGACGAGGCTATCGTTTACGACGATTCCAGCAAGAGCGAGCATGCCAAAAAGTGAGAACCGACTTATGGCGAATCCCATTATGATATGGCCGCCTAGAGCTCCGATTAAGCCAAAGGGTATAACACTCATAATAACGAGTGGTTGGACATATGATTTGAGAGGGATGGCGAGAAGGGCAAAGATAAGAAAACCAGCAAAAATACTACCAGTTCGTAGACTAGCATTTGTTTCTTCTTGATCTCGAGCTTCTCCTTGAAGAGTTGAAGAGACTTTGGGATACTTTCGAAATATTTCTGGTAGTATTCGGGTCTGTATATCTTGGTAAAGCGCATTTTGAGAAACCGTCTTTTTGTTGATATCAGCGGTTACATTTAGGACCCGATTTCGATCAACTCGTCTGATATGAGAGTAACCGATTCCCTGAGAAACTTCAGCCACTTGGGAGAAGGGGATTTCCTCTCCGGAAGGTGTGCGGATCCGCATCGTTTTGAGGCTCTCGATCGATTGTCTCTCGTCTTTTGGGTACCGGATCATTACACGAATGTCCTCACGGCCACGTTGGATTCTTTGGGCTTGTTCGCCAAAGAACCCTTGGCGAACTTGGCGAGCCAGTGAAGCTAAGGTAATGCCGAGACTTTCGGCTTCTGGTTTGATGGAAAGTTTGATTTCTTGCTTTCCTGTTGTTGAGGAATCGCTGACATCGAAGACGCCTTCGTATTCGACCAGAGCTTCTTTTAAGAGGGCTGCAGCAGCTTCGATTTGTGCTGTATCGGAACTTTGTAGTTGGACATTGATCGGATCTCGATTCCGACCTATGGTCCCTCGATAGGAAATGGAGGTCGCTCCTAGGACTGTACCTACTTTTCGTCTCCATTGCCGAATGATATCTGAATTCCGGATTGAACGCTCTTCGGAGGGGAGCAGATCTAAAAGAACGCGAAACTCAGTTTCATTTTGGATGTTAACCCATGTGTTTTGAATGAAGTGCTGACCTTCTTTTTGGAAGAATTCCTGATCGACTTCGAGTGCGGCTTTTTCCATTCGGAGAGCCGTTTTTTCGGTAAAGGTGGCGGGGGTTCCATTCGTAAAGGAAACAGATGCATTTATACGATCTGATTCTATTGGTGGGAAAGGAACATATCGGACCCATCCTCCTTTGATTATTCCCAGAGAAATGACTAAGATTCCAATGAAAACCGAAAGAGTAATATATCGATGGGCGGTGGCAATGAGGAGAAAAGGATGATACCTAGTACGAATCCATTTCTGTAATCCTTCGGCAAAGAAATTTTGAAAACGACCAAGACCTTTGGTGAAACCAGTTCTCTTTTTTCGTGGTTTTAGGGTTGAAAGATGAGCTGGTAAAATGAGTTTAGACTCCACCAGAGAGAAAAGGAGAGTAGCCGTAACGATCAATCCGATTTCTCTGGATTGCATCCCGACCCAACCCGGAATATTGGCTAAGGGAATAAATGCGGCCATGGAGGTGAGAACGCCGAATGTTACCGGGACCGCGACAAGGTGGGTCCCTTTAATGGCAGTATGAACACCTGGGCCTTCCTTTTTGTAGGTGGTGTACACACTTTCGGCCACAACGATGGCATCGTCGACCACAATCCCGAGAACAATGATGAATCCAAAGAGACTGATCATGTTGATCGAGGTATCCATGAATGGCATAAGACATAATGCCCCGAGGAAGGAGATGGGGATGCCGAGACAGACCCAGAGAGCCAAGCTTAGCCGAAGAAAAAGAGTGAGTGAGATCAAGACGAGAATAAGGCCTGTGAACCCGTTAAACAAGAGAAGTGAGAGTCTATCATTGAGATAGCGGGAGCGGTCACTCCAATATACGATCTCAATGCCGTCTGGCAGGGTTTTACGAATGCGTTCAACGTATTTTTTAACGGAATTCGCCACTTTGATTGCGCTTTGATCCCCAACGCGATAGACATCAATACCCATAGATGGTTGTCCATTAAACCGAGCCTTCCGAAACGAATCTTCAAACCCGTCTATGACGGTGGCGACCTCACCCAGAAGAATGCGGGATCCATCGGATCGGTTTAGTAGAACAAGTTGTTCATAATCTCGTTTAGTGTAGGCTTGGCCTTTGGTGCGCAGAAGGATTTCACCGCCTTCGGTTTTGATCGATCCAGCCGGTAAATCGAGTGAGGAAGTTCGAACGGCTTGTGTAATCTGGTTAAAGGTTAGGCCATACTCACGCAGTTTATCCTCTGATATTTCTATGGAGATCTCAAAATTACGTGCTCCATAGATTTCAGCTTGAGAGACGTAGGGCAAAGCGGTGATATCATCCCTTATTTTGTTGGCTAGCTTCTGCAGAGCAATTTCTTCGAGATCGCCGAAGACATTGACCGTTATCACATCTCGTCGCCAGACTGCTTCAGAGACAATGGGTCGCTCTGTTTCGCCTGGAAAGGTGGAAATGCTGTCAACGTGGGTCTTAATCTCATTAACGAATTTCTGCATGTCATAGCTTTCCTGCATTTCGACAGTGACATTGGCAGATCCCGATCGGGCGATGGAGGTGATTTCTTTGATCCCATCGATTCCCTGGATGGCTTCTTCTATGCGAATTACGACACCTTCTTCGACTTCGATGGGAGTTCCTCCCCGATAGGGTACTTGGATAGAAACTCTATGGCTTTCAAATTCAGGAAAAAATTCCTTTTTGATGGTAAAGGCAGTGGCTACACCTGCCAAAAGAATAACCATCATTAATAGGTTGGCCGCAACGGGGTTGTGGGCAAACCAGGCGATAATACCTTTGGGGGACTCACTCATTTATTTGTCTTCAAGTAGCCTCTGTTTTGATTGAGCTGATGGATGTATGGGGAAATGAAAGGATGGGAAAGAAAATGAAGTGGGACGAGTCTTTAATAGGCCGGGAGAAAGATATTTTAATCGTTTTTAGTATTTAGGGCTGCAATTTCACTAGCAGATTTTCGACTAAATAGAGCTTTGAGATCAAATAGAATCAGATACAGGCAAGGGACTAAAAAAAGCGTAATAGCTGTGGCGAAGAGAACGCCAAAAGCGAGGGAAACAGCCATTGGAATTAAGATTTGTGCCTGGAGACTTTTCTCGAATAAAAGGGGGCTTAGTCCCGCGAAGGTAGTAACAGAAGTGAGTAGAATCGCCCTAAATCGAGCTGAACCTGCCCTGAGAACAGCTTGGGATAATGAGATTCCCTTTCGTATAGATCGATTGATATAATCGACAAGTACTAAGCTGTCATTTACGACGACTCCGGCTAATGCGATCATCCCGCAAAGAGAGAGAATGCTGATAGGAATACCCATGATAATATGTCCCACGATTGCACCGATGAGACCAAAGGGAATGACACTCATTATGATAAGAGGAAGGGTATGAGATCGTAAAGGAATCGCCATCAATGCATAAATGAGAAAGGCAGAAAGGCCTCCCCACCTTGCAAGGCTAGCCATCGCTTCCTCCTTTTCGCGAGCTTCTCCTTCTTGTGAACTAGAGACTTCTGGAAATTGCTTGAGAATTTCTGGAAGGATTTCCTCTTTGATATCTTTTTGAACTGTACCTGGAGAAATCTTACCCTTGTCAATATCTGCAGTTACGTTGACGACCCTTTTTCGATCCACGCGCCGGATACTGGAATAGCCTCTGCCGACTGTGGCTTCTGCCACATGAGAAAAGGGGATCTCTTTTCCAGAAGTTGTCCGGATGCGCATCGATTCGAGATCTCCGATAGATTCTCGTTTGTTTTTGGGGTATCGTACCATAACCCGGAGATCATCACGGCCTCGTTGAATACGTTGCACCTGCTCTCCGTAAAAGCCCTGTCGAACCTGACGAGCTAGGTCAAAAAGAGATAAACCCAAGCTCTGTGCCTGAGGCTTGATCGCTAACTTTATCTCTTGTTTCCCTTTGCTGAGGGAATCGTTGATGTCAAAAACGCCGCTGTATTCTTTCAGTTTTTCCTTAAGGGCGTTGGTTGCTGTTTCGAGTTGTTCGGGGTTTGCGCTATAAAGCTGTACATTTATGGGATCTCCGCTTGTGGAAATCGTTCCTCTGAATGTGAGGGAAGAAACGCCTGGGATGTTCCCTATTTTTTTTCTCCATCTGTTATTAATCTCTGTCGCATTTATCGAGCGATTTTCAGAGGGTGCTAATTCAACAATGAATTCGAGCTCATTATCGTTCTCGAAAATCAAAAGTCTGTTTTGAATTAGGGCATTGTTGGTTTCTTCGATAGCCTCTTCATTCACTTCCAAAAGAGCTTTCTCCATTCGTTTTGCAATTTTTTTTGTGAACGAGGTAGGCGTGCCTTCAGCCAAAGTCAGATTGGCTTCAGTGAAATCAGATTCGATACTGGGGAAGAAAACGAAACGGACCCACTGGCCACCAAGTAAGCCCATGGAGAGCAGGAGTAAGCCGACGAACAAGGCCAACGTCGTATAGCGATGAATCGTGGCTTTAATGAGTGCCGGTTGATAGATTTTGGTGATCCATTTTTGAAGTGCATCGCCGAAGAAACGCTGAAACCGCGTGAAGGGATTTAGTTTAGCCTTATCCTGCTCCCGACGTTTCATTGTGGAAAGGTGGGCGGGAAGAATGAGCTTTGATTCGATCAGCGAAAAGAAAAGAGTCGCAATGACGACGAGGCCGATACCCTTCCAGAGTTTTCCCGCAGCACCTGGAACAGTCAGCATGGGAATGAAGGCAACGATGGTTGTCAGAACGCCGAAAGTTACGGGAACGGCAACTTCTTGAGCTCCTTTGATTGCGCTCAGGACTCCAGGACCCTCTTTCCTGAAGGTTGTATAGACGTTTTCGCCAACCACGATGGCATCATCCACAACAATCCCCAGAACAACAATAAACCCGAAAAGAGTTATCATGTTGATAGAGATATCCATAAAGGGCATAGGCATGAGCCACAGTGCTCCTAAAAAGGAAAGCGGAATGCCCAGACATACCCAGAGCGCCAATCTCAAACGGAGGAAAAGCGTTAAGGAAACAAAAACTAAGAAGAGTCCGCTTAAACCATTGCGCAAAAGCATTGAGAGACGTTCTTGGAGGAATCGAGAGCTGTCTGCCCAGATTTCGAGGTGGATACCATCCGGCATTTGAGTGCGAGCCTTTTTGACGTATTCCTTTACGCTTTTGGCGACGTCGAGGGCGCTTTGTTCACCCACTCTGAAAACTTGGATGCCCGCAGATCTTAATCCGTTAAATTCGACGGAAAAATTGGCATCCTCAAACCCGTCAATGACTTTTGCCACATCTCTCAGAAGAATTCGAGAGCCATCTTTTTGAGTTAATAAAACCAGATTCTGATATTCTTCTCCAGTATATGCCTGGCCTTTTGTGCGCAGGAGGATCTCTCCAGTTTCTGTTTTAATGGAACCTGCGGGGAGATCGAGAGAGGTGTTTCTGACAGCTTGAGCGACTTGACTGAAGGTGAGTCCGTATTCACGTAGTTTCTCTTCTGATACTTCGATGGAAATTTCAAATCGACGAGTCCCGCGGACCTCAGCCTGAGATACATTAGGTAAAGCGGTAATCTCATCTCTGACTTTATTCGCCAGGCGTTTTAGAGTGATCTCATCTACATCGCCATAGACATTTACCCATAGAACCTGTCCTCTAGCGATGAGTTGTTCAATTATTGGGTTTTCGGTTTCTCCGGGGAATGTTGAGATGGCGTCAACTTGCGTTTTGATTTGGTTGACAAATTTTTGCATGTCATAGCCAGGATTCATTTCTACGCGTACCCTGGAAGCACCTTCCCACGAGAAGGAGGTTATCTTTTTGATTCCTTCTATTGATTGAATAGCTTCTTCGATGCGTATGGTAACGCCTTCTTCCACCTCCTGGGGGTTACCGCCCCTGTAAGGTACGGTTATAGAGACAACATCAATCGCAAACTCAGGAAAAACTTCTTTCTTAATGGTAGTGGCAGTGACTAAACCAGCTAGCATTATCATGCCCATAAGCAGATTAGCTGCCACATGGTTGTGAGCGAACCAGGCAATGATGCCTTTTGGCGCTTGGCTCATGATTCTTTCTTGGATCTTTTTTCAGTATTGGCGACGGAGGGAAGCTTTTTCTTCTTCTGGTCTGCAGGTTTGTCGGACTGAATTTTTACTTCCATACCATCCACAACAAATTCTAGAGCAGTTAAGCTGACTTGGGCACCTGGCTCGACTCCTTCGGCTATGATGATTTCTTTTTCATCCGCCTGAATGATCTTTACGGTTTTTGATCTTAGGTGGTTTTGTTCGTCGACGACAAGTATCTGGTCTTGCCCGCGTAAAACCAAACGTGGGAGAACGATAACATTATCGACAGTTTTTCCACTTATATTTGCGTGTACAAATAAACCCATCTTCAAAGGAGGCTTTTGGTGGTCGGAAAGATATCCATAGGGATCGTTAACTTGCGCAATTGCATAAATCATTCGATTGTCTGAATCGATGACGCCTTCTGTCCGAGTAAGATATCCTGTCCAGGTGCGTTCTATTTCACCGATGGACGAAGAAAGTGTGACTTTTGGATTGTTTGCCGGCTGGGAATCACCGCGATAGGTTTCTTGAATTTCAAGGTAAGCTAATTGATCCAGAGAAAGGGGAAGGCGTACTTCCGCAATATCTATGGAAAAGATAGCTCCAAGCTGAGTTCCAAGTGTCACGTATTGACCAAGATCAACTTTCTTTTCTCGGACCATCCCTGCGTAGGGTGCTCTGATCATTGTGCGGCTAAGGTCCAATTTGGCTTTGTCTAAAACTTGTTCTGCCCAATTAACGTTAGCTTGCTCAGACTGGAGTTGAGGTTGACGAAGGACAAGAGGGGTCGGTTCTTCATCCGAAAGACTTTCCCATTCCGTTAGTGCCTGTCTGGAGTTTGCTTCTTCCTGAGCCAGCTTAAGTTTGGCTTGAGCCAAATTAAATTCTGCTCTCGCCACCGCAGATTTGTAGTTGCTTGGTTCGATTTCCAGTAAGATGTCTCCTGAATTGAAGAATCCACCTGCATAAAATGTGGGTGAGATTTTTAGAATACGTCCGGAAACTTCTGCTGTAAGCGCGGACTTTGTTCTAGGTTCAACGGTTCCTTGTGTTTTAACAGAGAATGTCCATGATTGAGATTTCGCGGAGGTTACTTCAACGAGGGTGGCTTCCTTTTTGACCGGTTGTCTTTCAGGTTTCTTCTTCAATTTAACCAACGCAACGGTGATAACTCCACAGAGGAGGAGAATTCCAATCGGAAGAATGACTTTAACCCATGTTTTCATGATGATAGGAGAGGTTAGGCGCTTGTGACTAACTGTAGATTAGAGAGAAGAATAGGGTTGATCAAAATCGCCACCAAGGGCTAGGTAAAGATTGACTCTATTATTGAGTCGAAGTTCCCGAATGGATAGATACAGATTTTGGGCATCGATGGACCGTCGTTGTGAAACCAATACGGTGAAAATATCTGAGACACCGGCTGCATATTCATCCTGGGCGAGCCTTTCAGCGCTTTTTGAGTGGGTGGTTGATTCAAGCAGAGCGACTTCTCTTTGAGCCAGATACTGTTCAGCTGCCAAGGCATCTTCAACTTCCTGAAATGCATTCAATGTTGTTTGAGCGTATGAGAGAAAAGCTTGTTCTGCGATTGATTTTCTCCGCTCTACGCCTGCAGCGAGGCGTTTGCCTTGGAAAAGTGGTTGAAATAACCCCCCGGCTATATTCCAAACCGAAAAATTATCATCGAGGAGATCACTCAAATCACTACTGGCGGTTCCTGCACTTCCAGTGAGGCTGATGGAGGGCAGGAGCTTTTTCTTTGACTCAAGAATGCGGCGATCTGCTGCTGCCAAACGACGTTCTGCAGCTAGTATATCTGGGCGGCGTGTGAGCAAATCGGAGGGAAGTCCTGCAGGAACGCTATTTTTGAGAGAAGGCAGGTTCGCTGATTCCTTGAGAGCATTGGCTGGATAACGACCGAGGAGCACTTCAAGAGTTCTGATGTTTTCATGGTATTGCTGTTGGCGTTGGGCCAATGTTGCCCGTGCGCTTGCTGCTTGGGCGAGTGTTAGGCGCAAATCCAAAGAGGAACTCGTGCCACTTTCAAAACGGTTTTGAATGAATGCAGCATTCGATTCGAAGATGCGTAGTGTTTCTTGAGCGAGATTGAGCTGAGCTTTTGCGGTAGTGACCCGAAACCATGCTTTTGCACATAATCCGGCGATAGAGAGCCGAGCCGCATTGTAATCCTCTTGTGCGGCTTCTGTGTCAGCGATGGCAGCTGCCGATTGATCTCTTAATCTACCCCAAAGGTCAATTTCCCAGCTCAAATTGAGATTGAGAGAGTGCGAGTTACTAAATTTTTTTGCGGGTGTCCTCGTTTGACGTCGAGAGGAATTTAGACCGGCTCCCAATTGAGGATAACGGTTTGCTCCGGTGATGATTGCGTTGGCATTTGCTGTTTCAATCAGAGTGGCCCAAGTGCGTAGGCTATAGTTATGCGCCATTGCCTCAGCAATGATTGCTTCAAGCTTAGGATCATTAAATGTTGAGAGCCAGCCGATTGACGGTTGATCCATCGGAGCTTCACTCTCTGCGGCTGACACCCATTTTGCGGGAGGAGTTACTTCAAGTGGACGGTCTGTGACCTGAGGCGACGTTGCACAGCCAGCTAATGTAGAGACAATTACGAAAGAGGAGAACTGCTTGATCATACCTGAACTGGGGAAATTCTTCGAAGTTGGTAAAGCAAGAGACGAGAGATGTTAGGAGATGTTACGAAATTGTTTGTATGCTATTATACACAAAATCATGAATCGAAGTTGCAGTAGACAAAACAAACAACCGTAGGAGGGATGCATCGACTGGCAAGTTTTTTGTCGATTATCGATAGGTTCATTGGAGGTGAAGCATGGGTTAGTTGAAGATGAAAATGCTAAGAATGAATATTTTGAGGTCGAGCGAATGATGAAAAAGATGAGATAAGGCATCCGCTATATAGGATAGGTCCTATTAAAGCGTTATTCGGCGAATGATTTCCCAAGCTTAATGTGCCATAGGAGGTTGGCTCCAGCACTGCATCTGTTTGCCCCTGATTGTCCAATGAGTCAAGGTATTCGCTTTGATGAGAGGAACACTGTAACTATGGATTGGAAATAGCAGCTTTGAACTTCTTTGTGGGGAAGTTTTTTCCGGGGCAGAGAGTGTGGTTGGGATGGATAATTTTATGAGTCGTGACAGAGGATGGTGGAAGTTTAGTTTCTCTTAAAAGGTAACGGATTAGTTCCTCTAAAGATTTCATTTGTTCCGTGTTTGGACGACTTTTTTCAAAGTTCCCCACTAGACAGATACCGATGCTGGTCTGATTCAATTTGTGAGATTTTACATGTCCGCCGTCGAGTTGTTGTTTCCATCGTTTGCTTATAAAAATATCACCGTTTTTCATCCCACGTCCGTTCCCGATAAGGAAATGATAGGCCAGTCCGTTTTCCATGTGACGTTCTTCACGGTGAAAGCGATCAAGTCCTTTTGCACTGCCAACTGGCATAGCGCTATGGTGAATGATAATATGTTTCCATCTTCCTTTTTTGATTTTGGCCTTGGAAATTTGTTTTCGGATTTTGCTGGGTAGAGTCGGATGTTTGGATGAAGTCCGAATAACCTTGTTCGATGGAATCGTGAGGACCTGACCAGGGAGAATTGTATTTGGCTTGGGGAGTGAATTGTAGCGAAGGACGTCAGAGACAGTGATTCCGTAATTGTTTGCGATAGAGGCAATAGAGTCTCCTTTTTGAACGGTATAACTTGTCAGGGGTTGTTGCTTGGGAGGAATGATGAGCACTTGTCCTACAGAGAGGAGATCGCTATTGGTAAGTTTATTGATAGTGACGATCTGTGAAACAGTTACCTTATTCCGTTGGGCGATGGATTTTAGTGTATCTCCTTTTTTGACGCTGTAACGGATCTCTCTGGATCGTTTTGCTGGAATGATAAGTTTTTGTCCTATGCGAACAATTTTTTTGTTCCTCAGATTGTTAGCTTCGGCGACTTGATTGATGCTAAGGCCATAGCGATTTGCAATTTTGCCTAGGGTGTCTCCTTTTCGGACGATGTATTCGGTAGGGATTGAGTCTGTGCCAGGGATAGTAAGCTTTTGGCCGACTCTTACGTTGTTTGCATTCTTTAGATTGTTTGCGTTAGCGATTTCCTGAACCGTAAGACCGTAACTTTTCGCGATTGATCCAAGTGTTTCCCCTTTGGAGATTACGTGCGTTGTGGCACATAGATGATGCGAAAAAACCAAACAAAAGAGAATCGAGAGTATGATCCTATGTGCCAAAGAGTACTTCATAAACTAAGTGAATATGAGGAAGAGAAAGGTCATACCCACTTTTTTGAAAACTTGGAGTAAAGCAAGATCCCTTATTTTTGCTTCTTTTTCCCTGTTCGTTTAGCTTTCCGTTTTTTAATCAGTTTCTTTAGCTTTTTTCTCTGGTCTTTTCGGACGATGTAACCGACGCATTTCGAATGACCACAAAGGCATGGGTGTTCTTCCCAATTGTCGATATCGTAACCGTAGTCGTAAGAAAGTTCGGTATTTTCTTTAATGTTTTTGGTAGCGATTATCCAGATATGCCCGAGGATGATCTGGGCTTCGCAATTTGGCTTACAGGAGTGGTTGATATAGCGGGCAGGGTTCCA
>CAXMUM010000002.1:0-41652 GCA_964196585.1 uncultured Opitutaceae bacterium | reverse complement strand
TCGGCCCAAAGAGCAAGGTTTTTTTCAAAAGTTCTGTTATAACCCTAATGGAAATATTTGGAAGGCGTTGTAAGGATCTCCTGTTGCTTGTGTTAAAGGATCCCTGATTCTCTAAAACTATAGAATCCAAAATGAGAGGGATCTGCTTCCCGTGTCCCGATTATGAGGTGATCGATTAGTTCTATATCGATGGTTTGAGAGGCATCTCGAAGCTGGCGTGTTATTTTGATATCTGCAGAGCTAGGTGATGGATCACCACTTGGGTGATTGTGTATACCATATGATAGCGCTAGCACCGACTTTAATGGCTTCGCGGAAAACCTCTCTGGGGTGAACTAGGCTACTGCTCGTTGTTCCTGAATGGCTTTCACCTTTCCGATACCCTTTATTTCTCTAAAATCGTCCTCTGTCCAGGTAATGAGTTTTGCTAGAGAGCCAGCCTCACTCATTAATTTCCCTGCTATACTTAAGACATCCATTCCTTGTGTCCCACTGCGTAAAAGCATGGCGAGGAGTTCGATGTCGCTAAGAGCTGTGGGTCCGAGTCTCTTAAGGTACTCTTGTGGTCTTTTCGCAATGGCAATGTCTCGAAGACGAATCGCTTGGTATGTATTAGAGGTCCCCACAACAGATATACTTTCCGGTATATAATAATTTTTAAAGTTTTTTGTTTCCCTCTTTTTTTAATAAAACTAGGGTCCGCCCATGTCAAAATTAAGAGTCGTTGTTTGGGGTGAAAATATCCATGAAAAAAAGATACCGATTGTGGCCAAAATCTATCCTGATGGGATGCACTCTACCATAGCGGAAGGTATTCGCGAATTAGGAACAGACATGGAGGTTTCGACGGTTACATTGCAAGAGCCAGAACATGGGTTAACTGAGGAAAGGCTGTCCAATACGGATGTGCTTGTCTGGTGGGGACATGCTGGGCATGCCTTGGTTGAGGATACTGTGGTTGATCGTGTGCAGAAGAGAGTTCTTGATGGGATGGGATTGGTTATTTTACACAGTGGTCACTATTCCAAAATATTTAGGCGACTTTTGGGAACCTCTTGCTCTCTAACTTGGCGGGAGGCCGGAGAAAAGGAACGACTTTGGGTATGTAATCCAGGACATCCAATCGCAGCTGGCATTGATCGCTATTTCGAATTGGAAAATGAAGAAATGTATGGGGAACCTTTTGGCATACCAACTCCAGATGAGCAGGTTTTTATTTCCTGGTTTGAGGGAGGAGAAGTTTTCAGGAGTGGGTGTTGCTGGCGAAGGGGAAACGGAAAAATTTTCTATTTTCGTCCAGGACATGAAACCTACCCGACTTACTACGATAAGAATGTACGCAAAGTAATATCAAATGGAGTTAGCTGGGCTCGTCCAGAGGGAGTGTGGATCGACAGTTGTCCAAATGTAAAAGAAGCTTGTGAACCCATTACCGCTAAAGGAGAAAGCGTCCATTAGTCTTTCTCTTATTGATGGGTGAACATTCCGTTAATTAAAATAACGGATGTAAGCATTTCTTCGAAGACGCTGTAGCCAATTCTCTTCAGCCTTTTTGGCCATTTGAGAAAGAAGATGGCGCTCAATTTGAGGGCGGACTGCTGAAATGGGTCGAATGCCAGCGCTGCGTTTCTCTTCAACGAGTAAAATAAAGATATCTTCTCCAACTTTTATGGGCTGACTAAATTCACCTTCCTCAAGTAGAAAGGCGCTTTCGGCAAGATTTTCTTGTAGATCAGATCGATCTTGCCATCCCATATCTCCACCTTTCTTGCGGGTCGAGTTCTGGCTGTGTTGTTCAGCCAATTTGGCAAAGTCAGCACCTTCTTCCAGTTGTTTTATAATGTTATTGGCTGTTTGCATTAACACGCTGTCACTTTCATCGGTTACTTTCGCCAATTGAATCAGTCGAAGGTGTACTCCATCTCCTTGGTAAAATCGGTCTTTATTTGTTTCGTAGAAGGCTTCGATCTTTACTGGACTGACGATGCTTTCAGATTTCCGCATTTCTTGTCGCATCCAGCCAACGATCATTTCTTCCTCAACAATACCACGGTATTCACGGGCGTTTTTCCCAATTGCTCTCAAGTAGGCGTGAAATCTACCTCGGTCGTTGTCAAATTCCTTGATGAGTCTTTCATTGATGGCGTTATCGACAAAATAAGGAGGTATCCGTCGGTTTTCTTCAGAATAAAAATCTTTGATGATGAGGACCTCGTCAGCGAGGTCCTGAATCAAGGTATCCTCAATTTCTTCCAGTTTTTGGCGAAACTCTGCTTCCGACCGACTTTCTGAGCGTATCTGAGGGAGGAGAGGTTGCACTGCTCTTTGCACGTCGCCAACGGTAATGATCCTTTCTTCGACAATGGCTACTATTCCATTCGCAAACCGTGCTCCAATAGGGGCAGATTTTGTCTTTTCAGTTTGGGCGCTGAGTGAAGAAAAAACGCCGACGAGAGGCAGGAGGATTAGGAGAGATGCAGTCTTAGGATGCATGAGTTATCGGTTGGGAAGATTTTGTAAGAAAATAATAATCTCATTTAACCTTAGTAGAGGTTGTTTTGCGGTCAAGCGGGGAAAGCGGTTCCCCAGCATGATGTAATCGTCATCTTTTGGGCTGTTTCTACGGCATTTTAGTCTATTTCCTTCTGTTTCGACGACTAGAACATTCTTTTGTTCCGCGAGGCAGCGAATTTCTGTAATGCTGATCAATGCTTTCACCTGTTCGGGAAGGAGTCCAAATCGATCTTTTAGGTCTAAAGCCAACTGTTCAATTTCGGGGAGTGAGGCTGACATAGCTAGCTTTCGATAGAAATCGATTCGGAGTCTTGTTTCCTTAATATAGTTGGTAGAAATACGTGCCTCTAGAGGAGGGCAAGTATTTTGATCCAATTCTTCATTTTTTAGGACGGTATAGCCTGTCTGGTACCCTTGCGAGGAACCGCTCTTTCCTTCACCTTGATAGATGAAATCGATTTTTACGGAGGCACGAATAGTTTCGGCGCTGGTTTCTCCTTTGAGTCTAGCGATACTTTGTCGGATTAGTTGGCAGTAAAGTTCAAAGCCTACTCCAACAATATGACCGCTTTGTTGAGCCCCCAGGAGATTGCCGGCTCCTCTTAGCTCCAGGTCCCGCATTGCTATACGAAAGCCAGCTCCAAGTTGATTGTGTTGGCGAATGGCATGAAGGCGCTTTCGCGCAATATCGAGTAAGCGCGCATGCCGATGTAGCAGGAGATACGCATAGGCCTGATGTTTGAACCGCCCGACCCGACCTCTTAACTGATAGAGCTGGGATAATCCGAATCTGTCGGCACTTTCAATGATGATGGTATTGCAATTGGGTAGATCTATCCCTGATTCAATGATGGTTGTACAAACGAGCACTTGATAGCGATTATTTATGAACTCCAGCATGATCTGCTCGAGGTCCTTTTCCTTCATCTGTCCGTGCCCGATACAGATAGAAGCTTCGGGAACAAGCTTCCTTAGGCGAGCAGCGACGTTGTCAATAGTTTGAACTCGGTTATGCAAGTAAAAGACCTGCCCTCCACGACGGATTTCTTTTTGGATGACTTCAGTTACCAAAGCATCGTCATAGTTTTTAATGATAGTTTTTACCGGTCGACGTGCGGCAGGAGGAGTTTCGATAACACTGAGGTTTCTTGCTCCTGTCAGTGCCATGTAAAGAGTCCTTGGAATAGGGGTTGCACTCATAGACAGGACATCAACGCTGGTTGACCATTCTTTGAAGGTCTCTTTGTGCTTTACGCCGAAACGTTGCTCTTCGTCTAGAATGACCAGTCCTAGATTTGGAAAATGAACATCCTTTTGAATTAATCGGTGAGTCCCGATGAGGATATCGACTTTCCCTTCGGCCAGAGCATGGAGGATTTTCTTTTGGTTGTGGCGAGAGCGAAATCGACTGATCACTTCTACCACTACCGGGAAAGCTCCAAAGCGTTCTCGAAAAGTGTTAAAGTGTTGTTGGGCCAGAACAGTCGTCGGGACAAGGAGAGCTACTTGTTTCCCTCCCATAACCGCTTTGAATGCGGCTCGTAGAGCGACCTCCGTTTTTCCGAAGCCAACATCACCGCAGATGAGTCGATCCATCGGAGTGTCGATTTCCATATCTTCTTTTGTCTCGTTGATAGCAGTTAATTGGTCCGGTGTTTCCCGGTAGGGAAAAGATGCTTCGAATTCCTGTTGCCATTGTGTGTCTTTTGGAAAAGGGAAGCCAGGTGTGAGGTCACGTCGTGCCTGCATTTCCAGTAGTTTCGCTGCGTAATCAAGAGTCGCCCGCTCAGCTGCTTGCCTTGTTTTTTCCCATCTTCCGCTTCCAACTTTTCCCAGTTGAGGTCGTATTTTGGCAACACCTACATAGCGGCTAACGAGATGGGATTCTTGCAAGGGAACGTGGAGTGTCACTCCCTTATCGAATTCCAATGAAAGAACCTCTCGGACTTGGCCGCTCATCTCTATCTTAGTGATCCCTCGAAAAACAGCTATGCCGTGTTGAAGATGGACGACGAATTCTCCTTCGACAATTTCGGAAAAATCGAGCAGTTGATCAACCTGAGATTGGTTTACCAAGGCTTTTGAGCGCAGTTGCGTTTGGCGTCGGCGCCGGTACCCGAATAATTCTGTTTCAGTGACGACGACTAATCCTGATGCCTTTTTAAGAGAAGGTTGCCGTAGCCTACCCAGAGATTTTCGAAATTGTATACGAAATCCTTCATTGGTATTTCCAATAAGGAAATTGGGAGTCGCCTTTGTAAAAATATGTTCTTCGGCAAGAAGCTCTTTCGCTCGATCACATTCTCCTTTACTAGGTAGAATGAAAAGAACCTGAAATCCATCGAGGTGCCATTGGTGTAGCTCTTTGAGAAAACTAGAGCGGGCAGATTGTTCATCAATTAACCGCTCATCTGCGAGTTTGCTTTCATCTGGATAGGAACGATAGAGCGAAAGTGATTCGGCGTCATACGTAATTGTTTCAGGAGTGTTGTCATCTACCAGGGTCTCCAGATCGAGATCGGATATTGTAAACCAACGGTCTGTACAAGATTGCCTGTTTTCAATAAGGGTCTGCCAGGACGTATTTAATGGGGAAGGGGATTCCTCCAGGGTCTGTTCAATGGCTTCAGGTTCGATGAACAACCAATTGACCGTTTCCCCAAGATATTCTGAGAACCCTTTTCTGGAGGAGCTGAGTTCAAGGGATGGAGAAGGGGTAAGTTGGATCTCTTTTACTCTTTCTTTTGAGCGTTGTGTTACTGGGTCAAAGGTCGAAATGCTTTCGATCTCATCGCCAAAGAAATCGATTCGGTAAGGTTCGTTAGCTGTTACAGGATAGAGATCAATGATTCCTCCTCGAACAGCGAATTGACCGGGTGCTTCGCAAAGGCCTTCATAATCGTATTCAATCGAGTGTAAGGCTTCAACCAATTTAGAATGGCCGTATTGGGTCCCTTTTTTTAGGGAGATGTTTTTGTTCTGTAAGGACTCAAGCTGCGGAACTGGTTGCAGGAGCGCCTGCAGGGTTGCCGTAACGACTAATTTATCATTAGTATTATGTTCTGTGACATGACGGTGAAGGTCGCATAAAATGGTTAAACGATCACTTGCCGCCTCAAATCGATCGGATGTATTTGCACTATCTTCTGGGATTTCTGGATAGTACAGGCATTTAACTGCAATTTTTGGAGTCGCATTCCCTTGATGAAAAAACCCGATATCCTCAGTCAGTTGTTCTGCCTCCTTGATGCTGTTTGTTATGAGGATCCATATGGGAGCCTTTTCATTTCGTATCCAATCTTCCGCCACAATTGCCTGAGTTGTCTCACCGACACCAATCAGACGAGTCATCATCTTCGAAATTTCAGAAATTCGTACAAACACTTTCATTCTTAGGCCCCTTCGTTTTTTAGATAATGTCTAGGGCGCAATTTTTAGCAGTGCCTGGCGAGCAGCCTCTTCTTCGGCCTCTTTTTTTGATTTGCCGATTCCTGAGCCGAGGGATTGCTCGAAAAGGAAAACTTCTATTTCAAATTCTCGTTCATGAGGTTCTCCATCCATACGAATAACAACGTAAGAGAGAGCATCATTCCCATGCTTGGGTTGTATGATTTCCTGTAAGCGCCCTTTAGGGTTTAGGTCGTGTTCCTGGTTTTGCAAATGAGAGGAAACATCGCCGTACCATGATAGAACAATATCAGCTGTTTTGCTAAGATCGTTTTCAGTATCTGTAAAGATGGCCCCGACTAAGGCTTCAAAGGCATCTTCTAGAGCGGACGGCCGAAGATGGCCCTGAACGGATCTTTCTGCGGGGCTTACTTGTAGGATTTCGTCGATGCCGAGTTTTAGGGCAAGACCTGTGAGAAATGATCCCTGTGCGAGGGTCGTGCGATAGCGGCTTAGAATGCCTTCTCTTTCAGTCGGGTATTCGACAAAGAGTTTCCTTGTCAAAATAAGCTGGATGACGGCATCTCCTAGGAATTCCAGCCTCTGGTTATTGTGTACTTCAGGAGATGATGATGGATGGGTCAGGCTTTCAATCAACAAGCCTTTGTTTTTAAAGGAGTAGCCTATCTGCCTTTCAAAGGCATCAATTGTTGTTTCGGAGGGATCCATCTAACAAAGAAGGTGATCGAATCTTCATCGTTGTGAATCCAAAACTTACGATTACTTTGGGCTATCCCCTCGGGTTTCTTAACGAAACAGCCCTGTATGGTGATTCCCCCGAGACCTTTTCGTATTTTTTGCTTCTATGTCCTATTGCCGTTGGTTAGATTTTTGCGTCTTATGGACCGTATAGCAAATTCATTTTCGAGTGCCGGGCAAGAAGATCGTTCCTGTTTTGTAGCATATGTATGTGCGGGAGATCCGAATTTTGAGGTATCGGCGCTTGCATGCCGGACTTTAATAGAGAGTGGTGTCGACATTCTTGAACTTGGAGTACCGTTTTCAGATCCATTAGCGGATGGATTGACGAATCAGCTAGCTGCTCAGAGGGCTCTGGAGTCGGGTATTAGTGGGGATGATGTCCTCAACCTGGTTAAGGCTGTTCGTAAGTATAGTGAAGTGCCAATTGTGCTATATACCTATTATAATTTGATTTTCTCACAAGGGATAGAGGCTTATGTTCGAAAAGCAAAGGAAGCGGGTGTGGATGGTTTTCTGACTCTGGACCTGCCTCCTGAAGAAGCGGGGGATTTGTGCAAAGTCTGTGAGGAACAAGACATAAAAAATATCTTCATTATCGCTCCGACGACTTCTGATGAGCGAATGAAGGTGATTTCGAAATCGGCTTCAGGGTTTATTTATTACGTTCCTCGCACAGGTGTTACCGGAGTGAGTGATCGTTTATCGAGTGGTATTGGTGAAAATGTCCAAAAGATAAAAACGCATACGGAATTGCCCGTAGTGGTTGGTTTTGGTATAGCCACTCGGGAACATGTAAAAGAGGTTGCTCGGTGCTCAGACGGGGTTGTGGTTGGCAGCGCACTGGTCAATTGTATAGGAGAAGAACTGGAAGATCAGAATCGTATGATTGATCGCTTGCGAGAAACAGCGATGGATTTGGTGGCCGGTGTACATGCTTCTTAGAAGCTTTTATGGAGATCTCTACTTTGAAGGGAAAAAGGGGTCTATCGGAACAGGTGAAGGATCAAACCGGTTTGTAAAAATGAACTTTTGTCGAGATAGGGGAACACAACATTGCTTCTAGATTCTTCTATTTTTTTGTTAACCGGTTATACGGCTGTAGGGAAAACAGAGCTTTCTCTACAGTGGGCGGAGCAAAATAACGCTGAGATCGTATCGTGTGATGCCCTGCTATTTTATAGAGGAATGGATATTGGCACGGCCAAACCATCCGTTACTGATCGTTCGCGTATCCAACATCACTTGATTGATATTTGTGATGTTAATGAGGCAATGGACATCCGCCGTTATCTTCAAATGGCTGAAGGTGCGATAAGAGATATCCAGGATAGAGGAAAGAAGGTGTTGGTAACAGGTGGCAGTGGATTTTATCTAAAGGCTTTTTTTGCACCGGTGGTAGATGATTTGCCGGTTGATGCGGCACTAAGGGAAAGTTTGGAATCTCGATTGGAAAAGGAAGGGTTGGCTGATTTGGTATCAGAACTGAGTGAATTGAATCCAACTGGTCTCGAAAATTTGTTGGATCTCAACAACCCTCGTCGAGTTGTCCGGGCACTTGAAAGATGCCTTCTTTCGGGGAAATCGTTGGCGGAACTTCAGGAAACCTTCCAGAAAGCAACGAATTGGGTGATGGAGAGAAAAAGGCAGATTTGTGTGCTGGATCGACCGGGTGATGAACTCAATGAAAGAATCTTACGCAGAGTTCGAAAGATGATAGATGAAGGTTTGATTCAGGAGGTCGAAAAGCTTTTACCTTCAGATATTTTGAAGAATCACAGTGCCTCTTCTGCCATTGGTTACAGAGAAACCATTTCCTGGCTGGAAATGAATAAAAAAGATATCGAAGATTTGATTGAGGAGATTGCGACCAATACAAGGCGATTGGTTAAGAAACAGAGAACTTGGTTTCGCCATCAACTCCCGGAGCATCATATCGTAAAGATAAGTGATGAAATGGACACTGTTGATCCTCAGGCTTTATTTCGATAACTTACTGCTTTTCGTATTCTCCCTTTGAGGTCTTTTTAAGCACTGTGAACCCGGAGGCTTTGGCATCACTTATCGAGAGAGGTTTACTATAAAAGGGAGTATTGATCGCCTGTGGCGATGATCGACGTACCGCCTGTCCACATTTTGGACATTCGGACAACTTCGGATCCGAGGCTTTTTGAGCCAATTCAAATCCTTTGCCGCATAGTTTACACGGTGTTTTAAAAGGTTCGTATTGGTAAAGCGGCATAGCAAATGAGCGAATTTGCTCAAAGGAAAGCTCTACTCTTCTTTGCTGTCGGCGAGTCCAACTTTAATGAGTTCTTGCTGGAGTATATCACTGATAATCAGATTTTGCTGAACACGTGAATTCATCTCAGCAAGTTGAGCAGTTGTTTGATCAAATTCTTCTCCTGCCAAAGCTTCTTCGGGGACTTCCTTTGAGATGACATGAAGAAATGTGCCTTTTTCTTTGGTTACGATCATATCTGAAATATTACCTTCAGCAATCTGTTCCAGTCGTGATAGGAGGGAGTAATCAAAATCAGAGGGTGGGGTTCGGAGGGTAAAAGAAGTCCATGTTTGCGTTTGCAATCCGGCTTTTTCTGCAGCTTCGGTAAAGGTATCTCCGCTCGCCAATTGTTCGGTTAGGCTTTTTTGGAGGTTGCTACCTTTTTCAATAAAAAGCTCTTTTTCCCGAACTTCGTTAAAGTCTGTGATAACCGACTCTTTAACATCTTCAAAGTCTGGGACATAAGAGACAAGGCGCTCATTGTAGAAGAGGATGATTGCAGAATTTCCAATTGGTAGTGGATCTGAAAACCAGTGTTTTTCTGAAAGTTTAAAGGCTTCTTTAACGATTTGTTGGCTCCAACGTCCTCCTTCAGGAGATTCGTCAGATGTGAAGGCAGGGACCATTTTTAGGGTCAGATTGCTTTTTGAAATACCTGTAGCCAGTTCTTCGGAATCTCGTTCGACTTTGTTTTCAAAAAGAGTGTATCCAAAATCCGAGGCTTCTTGGAGGGCCTTTTTTTGAGCTACTATTAGCTTCATTTCAAGATCTACCTGAGTTCGAACTTCTTCGAATGTAACCTCTTCCTGATTTTCTTCAGGTTGCAAGGGATCAATTTTAGGTGGCCCTGGCTTTTTAAAACGTGCTTTGTTTTTTTCAAAATAGTCTTTGAGGGCAATTTCGTCTGGAGAAGGGATCGAGCTTAAATAGCGTTCTCCTCTGAATTCCACATAGGCTACCTCCATTTTTTCAGGAACTCCGTAGCGAAACTTATTTGCTTCATAGTATTCTAGCAATTCTTCATCTGATGGAGTGATGCTAAACGAAAGGCCGCTGCTTTCTAGGGTTGCCTGCTCAACAGTCCATTTTGTTTTTGTTCTGGCGAGTTGGGAGCTTACTTCCGAGGGAAGGACATAACCAGGCCCTCCGAGGAGCTTGTTTGTCTGATCGATACGGTAATCTTCGATTAAAACTCTGGCAATAGTCTCTTTTCGTAGGTTTGGATTCGTATTCAGGTTGTCGAGGAAGTCGCTATAGGCTTCCTGGCTGAATAGGCCATCTGTTCCTTTGAATAATGCCATACTCTGTAGGTAGATGGCTTTTTGTTCTTCTGTCGGTTTCGGAAGATGAAATTGATCTGCGAGGTGTAATGCGGCTACTCGCTGGAAAGCGTAATTTTGGATTTGATCGGGATTATATCCAGGGCGCCCGGTTTGTAGATAGGCGCTCAATTGCGCAGATTCGGTGAAATCGCGTTTTTCTCTTTCAGAGTTTAGAGAAATGCCAAACAGGTTTACTTTTTTGGCGGTTGGTTGGCCACTGCCAAGACCTGGAAATTCTCCAATCGTAAAAACGAAGGAGACGATCAGTACTGCCAAAAGGACAATAAAGAGAACTTGGTAATGCTTTTGAAAGCGAGTTTGCAGCCAGGAGATCATAATATGCCCTAATTAAAAGTGGCTGATGCTAGGAGTCAGATACCCGGTGTCAACAATGGACAAAGAAACAAATACGAAACCTTTTGTGGCCTCATATACTTTTTATGTATACGATAATTTAGCTTTCGAAATCAAATCTGTTCCAAGGTGCGGCGACTTAATTTCAGACAGCCTCTTTGGGAGAAGGAACTTTAAGGCTTTCAATTAAGGAAGCGATCGTTTCGTTTCCAAAGGTTTCTTCCATCCATACTTGGCGTTTCTGCCTGAAATGAGCAACGATAGGATCGCTATTTTCGATGAATGCTTCGTCGGGAGTTTCTCCGTAACGTGAAAATAGATGGGAGAATTTCTCTAGATTAATACGATCCAAAGGCATCGCTGGCTGGAAATGGTGCTCGAGTGAGGTTTCCTCTTCCGATGGGGGGATATTGGTGAGAAGCTTTAGGTCGACCAACCTGTTTAAGCTTTCATTGAGGATCTGGGTAGGAATACGGGTGATCTTTGCGAGTTGAGAGGCGGTATAGGGAGGGGCGCATTCTTTAAAGCGCCGGCAGATGAGAACGAGGACAAGTAGTGAAAGATGTTCTCTGGATTCCTGACTCAAGTCATTCCAGGCTGTCTGGCTGCTTCGGAAATTCGCATTTTGTACGGCATAGGTAATTTGTCCCCCCAAAAGGACAAAGAACCAAAAGATAAAGAGCCCTACCATGAGAATTGGAAGGATACCGAGGGAACCATAGAGGCTATGGGAAATGAGAACTCTTCGAAAGTAGAGAAATGCCATAATATTGTTCAGATAGAGGAGCCCTATGACGACAACTGATCCAATGATGGCGGGAACCCAATAGACGTTGGTATTTGGAATGAAACGATAGAAGAGGGACAATAAACCCACTAGGACGAAAAGAGAAATGAGAGGCATTCCGGAAGAAAGAAGATTTCCTATAACCGTGCCTCCAGGAATCTGTTGTAGGATGGAGGCGAGGGCAGCTGCGGAAAGCATAGTGAGTCCAGCGAAGACGAGAACCGCTCCCAGCGTGATGGCCGTCCAATAGAAAACGATCCTTAATAACCAGTTTCGACCGCGTCGAACTCCCCAGATATTATTGAAAGCGTTCTCAACTGAAGTGAAGAGTTGGATAACAATAAACACCAAGACGAGTGCACCAGCTATCCCTACAGCTTTTGAACGACTGCCTTCGATAAATTCGTTTAGGAGATTTACAACGGCTGATTGCCGCTGATTTTTGGCACTTTGCTCTCCAGATAGATTTGTTTCCTGTGAATCTTTGTTTTCCTCCAGGTTTTCATATTCGGCCAGTTGGGGCGCAATAAAATGTAGGGCTTTGTTCAGCGATTGAACGGCTACCTGAGGATCGCTTCTCTCCAGCACAATACCAGAGAAGAGGACTGCGATGGCGACCATAGGGCCCAACCCAAGGAGAGAGCTGTAACTGAGTGCGGCGGCTCGACTCGTGACTTTGTTTTCAATTAACCCTGTCCAGGTGATCGAAAGAACCCTGAGTATGGAGAAAGCTCTCCCTTTTATTGTTTTATCCCCGAGCGTGTTTGTTTTCCAGATATCCCTTCGCAAAACAGAAACGAAGTGAGTTCGTCTCTCGGTGAATCTTTTGAGCAGAGATGAGGACGCCATGAAAAAGTATGGATTTTTGCGTTTAGCCGCCTCTCCAGGTGAAGAATCCTTTAGATCCTTCTCTAGTGGGAATTTTTGAAGGCCTCAACGCAGACTAGAGAATCATGAGATAGGCGAAAGCCAAAGCGCCTACCAGACCGACAAAAGAGCTGGCGATGATGACACCCAATAGATTTCTAAAGAGGGTATTTAAAAAGAGTCCTGCGGAAGTGAAAATAGCTGCGAGAAGTAAGAGTTCATTATCTTGGGCCAAATAAAGCCACCCGTAAAATCCCAGTCCAAAAGCCGCTCTAAAGCGGATAAGGGTAAACATAGAGACTTGTAGGAAAAGAACTACACAGAGAACCAGATCGATAACACCGAGGATGAAAAGCGGGTTGGCCAGGCTTTTGAGAATCTCATCCGGATCGAGATCATTTAAACTAGGAACCAGTAAACCTCCTGCTGTAATGAGTAGGATGAAGGCATTGAAGAGGACAGCTACGTTTGTAGCGCGTGCTACATCATCACTCCGGTCTCTTTTATCAGATGTTTCAGATGTTTTCCCCTCCGCTGCAGCCAGCATATCTTGTACGGCAATGGGAGCTTCATCTTCTTGTTTAACATTCAAAGAATCGATTTTGATCTCTTCTTTTGGCTTAATTTTTAGTTTCTTCTTCTCAGGAAAAAGAGTAGCGACGAGTTGTTCGTTGGTCGAAACCTGAACCCATTCTTCGGTGGACGATTCATAGTAAAAGGTTTCACGATCAACTTGTTCGGCTTCAACTAGGGAAGAAAGCTGCTCTATGGTGAATGGACCACGAGCTTCTTCGTCATCTTCTTTGCGGATATAATATTCCTCCATAATGAGCTTTTAGTATTTGTTTATGAATGCCTTGTGTGGCAGGTTCAAGGAGATTGTTGTTTCAGTGAAATAGGCTGGTTAATGAGTGATTCGGCATAAAATCACATTCTCTTGAGCGTTCTTATGCTCAAAAGGTGTAATCCTGTCTCCAAAATGATCAATGTCCGATGGCAAAGGAGGAGTCTTCTCGCTTTGATTTCGTTGTCATTGACCAAAACTTTATTGTTGTTGTAAAAGCTACTGAAAACCCCTGCTAGTTCATAGAGATAAGTGCAGAGGATGTGAGGGCGAAGGGAAGTGGCCGTCTGGTTCAGGTTTGAGACGAATGCGATCAATTTTCGAGCTAGATTCTGCTCCTCAGGTGTTTCTAGTTCAGTGATTTCCTCTAGAGGGAGGGAGCTAGCGTCGATACCGGCCTTACGGAAGATGCTATGAATCCGAGCCGCTGCATAGAGCAAATAGGGGGCGGTATTCCCCTCTAGGCTGAGGAGTTTATCCCAGGCAAAAACGTAGTCTCCAGTGCGATTTTGACTAAGATCCGCATAGATGAGTGCCCCAACTCCGACTGCTGAAGCGATTTCTGCTGCTTCTTTGGGCGGGAGATCGGGATTTTTATCGTTTACAATGGCATGCGCCCGTTCCTCAGCCTCTACGAGTAGCTCTTTCAGGCGAATCGAGTCACCGCTTCGAGTTTTTATCGCCTTACCATCTTCACCTAAAATGGTCCCAAAGGTAACATGATGAAAATGGGGAAGCTTGCGATTGGTTGCTTCGAACCACTTTTGGGTGGTTAAATGTAGTTGTTCGAAGTGGTCGGACTGGCGGCTATCCGTGATGATGATGATGTGATCTGTCTTAAAATGCTCTGTTCTGTAGAGCATTGTTGCCAAATCGGTTGAGGCGTAGTTGCTGGCGCCATCAGATTTACGAATGATAAAAGGTTGGGTGGCAAAGCGGCGATGCTCGGGATGGAAGACCACCATAGCTCCTTTGCTTTCTTCAGCGATCTTGAGTTCCGTTAATTCCTGATAAACCTGTTCGACCTTGTCTCGATAGAAACTCTCACCCAGATAGTGGTCAAAATGAACGTCGAGCTTTTGGTAGATCTCATCAATAGCCTCAAGGCTCAATTTATTCACTTTTTCCCAGAGCGCAATGTTCTGAGGATCACCGTTTTGTAGTTGAACCAATTCCTGACGGGCTTCGTTTAGCGCCTCCGGATCTTCCTCAGTGACAGCATTGGCTTTTTTGTAAAGACGCTCGAGCTCTTCCAGAGGGTCTGTGGCCAGGGCTTTGGAATCCAGGAAATGTTTATACCCATAAAGTATCTTGCCGTATTGTGTTCCCCAATCCCCCATATGGTTATCCCGTATGACATTTGCGCCACAGAAAGAGAGCATCCGGCAAATGGCTTCACCTATTACTATGGTGCGAATATGCCCGACGTGCATCTGCTTAGCAGCATTTGGAGAAGAAAAATCAACGACGAAAGTCTCATCGCGATAAAGTTCGCGAGAACTGGCCTTGAGATGTTCTTCACTAGAATAGGTTTTGAGCCAATTGAGGAGAAAGGCTGTTTTTAGCGTAAAATTGATGAACCCTGGGCCTGCGATTGATATCTCTAGGGACTCATCCAGGGAGTCATCTGCTTTTAGTTGTTCAATAACTCTTGCAGCGACTTCTCTGGGGTTTTGTTGGTTTTTTTTGGCATAGGAGAGCGAGCCATTGACTTGAAAATCACCAAAACGAGGATCTGCCAACCGGACGCTGGCATCAAATTCAGTATGAGAAATACTCATTGCTTCCACTGCTCTGCGGACGGTCTTCTCTAAGTTTGTTTGGACGTCGAACCAAGGTTCCATTCTGCCAATCAAGAAGTTATGCATAGGCAGATTCAAGACCAGAATCTACCTTAATGAGAAACAAAATAGCGCCAAATTGGCTCAAGGTGCATTCGTTTCAGCAGGTTTTCTAATAGGGTTGGGGTAATATTGGCTCGACAAAGTTGTTCCAATAAGCTAATTATTAGGGTTTTAGGTGAGAAAAGGCTTATTCCTTTTCCGCCATTTATTACTATGAGTAAACGAATGATTCCAAGTCGTCGGTTCATCAAACCGTCATATACCTATCTTATTGAAAAAAAGAGAGATGGGGGCGAATTTACCCAAGAGGAGATTCGCTATATCATTGATTCAACCCTTGACGGGGAGATGCCACAATATCAATTAGCTGCTCTGGCAATGGCTATCTACTTCCAGGGAATGTCCGCTCAGGAAACAGCCGTTCTGACTGAGGAGATGATGCTTTCTGGGGAAGTGATCGATTTGTCGCATATTGCCAAGCCCAAGATCGATAAGTATTCAACGGGTGGTATTGGAGATAAAACGTCTTTGGTGCTCGTTCCACTTGCGGTTGCCAGTGGTATCGTTCTTCCGATGATGTGTGGAGAAGGGCAGGATTATGTGATTAGCTCCTTGGCTAAATTGGGTTCAGTACCTGGTTTTAGGAGTGATCTCTCGATTAGCGAATTTATTTCCCAGCTAGAGACCACGAGTGGTGCGTTTGTGAAGCAGAGTGAAGAGCTGGCCCCGGCAGATGCCAAAATGTTCGATTTGCGTCGGAGTACAGGAACGATCCCAAGCATCCCTCTTATTACAGGAAGTGTCTTAAGTAAGAAACTTGCTGAAGGAGCTGAAGGCTTGGTGATTGATGTGAAATGGGGCAATGGCTCTTTTATTAAAGATTTGGAGCAGGCTAAACAGTTAGCTCGTTCAATGACCAGGGTGGGACGTTCTCTTAAAAGGCGTTGTGTGGCCTTGGTTACTGACATGAACCAACCGTTGGGCGATACTGTTGGTACCTCATTGGAATTGAAGGAAGCGATATCTTTGCTAAAAGGTGAAGGGCCTGAAGATATGCAGGAGCTTATTCTGAAACTGGGAATGGAAATTGTCCGTTTAGCTGGAGTGGCTGGTTCAACTCTTTCAGCCAAACAAACGGTCGAGAGACATATTAAGGATGGGACTGCTTTGGAGAAGTTGAAGGATATAGTGAGAGCTCAAGGCGGTGACGTTTCTTATATTGATGATCCAGATAAGTTTCCGACGGCGAAGCATATTCGTAAGCTTCCAGCCCCCAAGCGTGGTTATGTGCATACGATTAATGCAGCGATGATCGCACGTGGCGTACATCTGCTCGGAGCGGGAGCAGACAAGCCAAAGCAAAAGATTGATTATGCTGTCGGTGTATCGGAAATTCGTAAGGTGGGCACCCAGGTAAAACAGGGAGAACCACTGATGATGATCCATTATAACGATGAGGCGAAACTGGAAACAGCTTTGGAGTATTTCAAAGCTGCGTATCGCTTAGCGCCAAAGCGGCCAACACCGCCACCTTTGGTTGTGGAGAGAGTTGCTTAAGACTGCCGCTAGACTTTAAAACAAAAGGCCCGATTGTGTTTCACTTACAATCGGGCCTTTTCTGTAAAATGGCAGGTTTACTCTTTTGAGCGTCCCATATAGGAGCCATCAGCTGTGCTGACTCGGATTTCTTCATCTAATTTGATGAAAAGAGGAACTTGCACTACGAGACCTGTTTCGACCGTGGCTGGCTTTTGAACGTTACTGGCGGTGTCACCACGGATTCCATCCGCAGATTCCGTGACCTTTAAAACGACAGATGAAGGTAGTGTAATGTCGATGGGAGAATTTTCAACGAAGAGAATCTCAACCTCAGAATTGGGAACCAAGTAATGTTTGGCTTCTCCCACCAGTTCTTCAGAGATTTCAATACTTTCGTATGTCTCTGTGTTCATGAAAGAATAGCTTCCACGATCAACATAGCTGAATTCGAGGGTTTGCCGGTCGGTCGTCAGTTTTTCGATATTTTCTGATGTCGAAAAGCGTACATCAGTACTGCGTTGATTGCTAAGATTACGTAACTTGGCCTGGACAAAAGCTCTCAAGTTTCCCGGAGTGCGGTGACGCATATCGAGAACCAAATGCGGATGCCCTTGATATTTGATTACATGCCCTTTTCGGAGATTGTTGGCAGAAGTCATTTTTTTGGATTTCTAAAAAGTAAAAGAAGGCAAGACATACAGTGATAAATGTATCGGTGTCAATAGGCACTCTATATCACTAAATAAGCAGAAGGTTAGGTTTAATCTCTTGTTTTTAGATGGATGAGTGGATCATTTTTTTCGGTCTCTAATGTCTTGTCATTGTGAAGTGCATTGATGAAACTGCGCCCTTTCAAATTACTTCAGATCATTTGTAAAAAGAACTTTGATGAAAAAATCCTATGCAAAACCTTTCGGTTTTCCCGAAACAGATAATAATCGATTGATTGGTTTTTTCTACAAAATGTTATGAATAAGATCCAACCTCATAATCTGATCCTGCCATTATGAAGCAACGCACCCTATTGCGCGAAGTCTCTATCAAGGGGAAGTCATTACATACGGGGGACAATGTTCACCTAACCATGAAGCCGGCTCCGGTTGATCACGGAATCGTTTTCAAAAGAATTGATCTTCATGGATCACCTGAGATCAAACCCCATGTCTCGATGGTGGAGGATCTCGTTCGTAATACCACGATCGTTTCTGGGCATGCCAAGTTGCATACAGTAGAGCATGTCCTCAGTGCCTTGCACGGTTGTGCCGTTGATAATGTAGTTATCGAAATGGATTCCAGTGAACCTCCTATTATGGATGGTTCAGCCAAAGCTTTTGTGAATATGATTCTGGAAGGGGAGCCAGTTGATCAAGAAAAAGAGAGAGAGTATTTTGTGTTGGATAAACCTATTTCTGTCACAAAAGGAAACTCATCGATCATCGCATTGCCATCGGATACTTTTAAAATTTCGTGTACCTCTGCGGATGATAGGGGAGTTCATACACAACACCTCTCGACTTTAATCGATCCCGAGATTTATATGACGCAGATTGCGTCTGCTCGCACTTTTACGATTTATGAGGACATTGAAGAGCTTCTGAAAATGGGGAAAATCAGAGGAGGAAGTCTTGATTGCGCTGTTGTTTTGAGAGGAGATAAAATTATTTCCAAAGAGCCATTGCGCTTTAAAGATGAAATGGTTCGTCACAAGATATTGGATATCGTAGGAGATATCCTTTTATTGGGATTGCCCATTAAGGCACATATCGTGGCAATGCGTCCGGGGCATGCCATCAATTCCGAGCTGACGAAAGCTTTATACGAACGTATTCAGGAATTAAAGAAGGGTCCAAAAAAACCTAAGAAAGGGCCGTCTACTGTTTTGGCGACTGAGACTTCCATGGATATCCGGCGTATTCTGGATACGATACCTCATCGTTATCCTTTTGTGATGATTGATCGAATCATAGAGATTACGGATGACGATGCATTGGTAGCGTTAAAAAATGTAACGATCAACGAACCATATTTCCAGGGGCATTTCCCAGGGCAACCTGTTATGCCGGGTGTTCTTCAAGTTGAGGCTATGGCACAGGCAGCTGGTGTATTGATGCTTCGTAAGACTTCGAATGAAGGGAAAACGGTTTTTTTTATGAGCTGCGATAAGGTCAAATTTCGTAAGGCAGTTAGACCTGGAGATCAAATGGTGATAAAAGCGAAATTGACCAAAAACCGAGCAAATAAAATAGGTGTCGCCTCAGTCAGTTGTTATGTAGACGATGAAGTTGTCTCCAGCGGAGATCTCATGTTTGGCATTATGAATACGCCAGATGAGGCCTAAATGAGAGTTTATCTTCTGTACGTATATTTATTGCAATATAGGCATAAAAAATGGCGACCATAATTCATCCGACTGCGGTTATTGAAGAAGGAGCTGAGGTAGGCAGTGATGTTGAGGTGGGTGCCTATGCTTATGTGGGCTCAGATGTGCAATTGGGTGATGGCTGTTTTCTGCATCATCATGCATCTGTTGAGGGTTTTACTGCCCTGGGTAAACAATGTGAAGTTTTCCCACAAGCATGTATAGGGACAAAAACCCAGGATCTTAAGTACAAGGGTGGAAAGCCGGGTGTGAAGATAGGAGATCGCAACGTATTTCGTGAATGCGCTACGGTGCACTCAGCAACGAATGATGGTGATTTTACCATTATTGGGAATGATAATCATTTTTTGGCATATTCACATGTGGCTCATGATTGTGTCATGGGAAATCATATCATTGCGAGTAACAATGCGACCTTTGCGGGCCATGTCATTGTAGATGATTTTGCGATTATAGGAGGTCTCACGGGGATTCATCAGTTTTGCTGCATTGGGACTTATTCGATGCTGGGAGGTTGTTGTAAGGTAGAGAAAGATATCCCTCCTTATTTAATAGGGGATGGTAATCCTGCGGTTATTCGATCGATCAATAAGGTGGGATTGGAGCGCGCCGGTTTCACTCCGGAACAGATTGCTCGAGTGAAGTTTGCCTACCGTGTGCTTTACCGCGAAGGATTAAACCGATCCCAAGCTTTGGAAAAACTGAGAGAACATGCGGAAGCAAATGAACCTGAGATTCAGAGATTTCTGTTATTTGTTGAGAAGAGTGAGCGTGGTATTGCGCCGGGGTTAAAAAACTAAATGCAATAAGAGGGTCTATGTTGGTGAAAGCTGACTTCAGAGGTTGATTCTTAGTCGGACTCATTACCCTTCATTCTTTCATCAAGTTCTCTAAGATAGTCATAGCTATAAAGACCTGTTTTATGGCCATCGCTGAATTCAAACCGCACGGCATAATTTCCGATCATTTGCCAACCTGCGATGGCAACACCGGAGTGATCCTGGCCAAATTCGCCGCCGTATTGCTGACCAAAAATGTCTTTTTCTCCTTGAGCGGACGCGCTTGGGGATGCTGCCCGTAAAATCGGAGCAGCATAGTAGGATTCTTTTTCATCTGCCCACAAAATGGCTACCTCGTTTCCAATTAATTGAATGCTTTTTGGAGAAATCATATGAACTGGACAGATTGGGTTGTTTAAAGGAGGTCGTCAATCTTCCGAGGTGTATCAGATTCCACAGGATTAATTTCGTTTTTGACGAAATTCACGGGCTTCTTTCTTGCCCGTTTGCATTGCTCTTGCCAACTTGCTATCCATGAGCGTAAGAGGCAAATGGCATGGCAAGAAATTTTATTTTGGGCTGCACTATGATTTGCATGCCAATGAAAAGGATACGGAATTGGGGACTCGTTGTGGAAAGAAGGAGTTGATTCCGATGCTTAAATTGATGAACCCGGATTTTGTCCAAACAGATTGTAAGGGGCATCCCGGTTACACCAGTTGGTTTAGCAAGGTGGAATTTGCATCAATTCCATCCGGATTGAAGAAGGATGCTCTTAAGCAATGGCGGGCTGCGACTAGTGAATTAGGACTCCCTTTGCATTGTCATTATTCTGGCATTTGGGATAGTGCAGCGGGAAAAAAATTTCCCAGCTGGAGAGTGGTAGGTTCAAAAGAAAAAAGTGTGAAAGGAAGGGCCAATCATGTCCCTCCTCCGATCCCTTCGAATGTGAAAATGTGTCCACTTGGCCCCTATGTGGAGAAGCTAATGATTCCACAGATGCGCGAGCTAATCGACCGATACGGAGTGGATGGCTTTTGGATCGATGGAGATTTGTGGGCAGTTGAACCCTGCTATTGTAAACGTTGCCTGAAGAGTTTTACGAAAAAAACGGGTATTACAAAGCCTCCCACGGAAGTTGACGACCCAGATTGGGGTGCATGGTTGAATTATACCCGTGAAAATTTCGAAGCTTATGTAACGAAATATTGTAATGCAGTGCACCAACACAATCCCGATGTACTCGTTTGCTCAAATTGGTTGCAGACGTTTTTGAACCCTGGTGAACCGACCGTGCCGACAGATTGGATAAGCGGAGACAATAAGTGGGTCTTTGGGTTGGATCAAAGTCGCTGTGAGGCTCGGTTTCTTTCGACTCGAAAGAAACCCTGGGACATCATGCTTTGGAGTTTTTATAACTCACATGCAATTGGAGATCCTACCTCACCCTGGACGTCCAAATCACCTGAAATGCTAATGCAGGAGGCTGCGATTCTTCTTTCTTTCGGAGGAGGTGTGCAGCTTTATGAAAATCCGGGCGGTGTCCGGGACGGTCGTTTAGTGGGATGGCGGCAGAGACGTCTTCGTGAAGTGGGTCAGTTTGTGAAAAAACGCCGTAAGATCTGCCAGGATACAGAATCCATTCCTCAGATTGCAGTGCTACATTCGGAGCACCATCTTCGGAATACAGCTAAGGTGAAAAACCTGATGTTTGATATCAATTGCGCGCCTGTGACGGGAGCGGTTTATTCGCTGCTTGAGAGTCATTATGGAGTGGATGTCCTGGATGAATGGGCCTTGTTGCCACGTCTCAATGAGTTCCCGGCGGTTGTTGCACCGGAGTGTCACGCGATGTCTGAGGATATGGTGATGGCTTTCAAGGACTATGTAAAAAAGGGTGGGAAGCTTCTTCTTTCTGGAGCGGATGTATTTGATCGTTTTGGCGCTGCTTTTCTTGGAGTGACAAGAGGTAGATTAGAAGAGGAGACGGTGTATCATGTGCCGGCGGCAGAAGGAGCTGTTCCGTTATACAGTGAGTCCTGGCGGTTGGTTAAGGCAGAGAAAGCGACTATTCTCGGTCATATAGGAAAGACTCCATTACTGGATGAGACACACTCTTTCCCGGCAGCGACCATCAATCGAGTCGGAAAAGGGAAAGTTGTTTATATCCCAGCTAATGTCTTTCGGGATTTTGATCGTAACCGTTTTGTTCTCACTCGGGAATTTTTGGGTGAAGTGACAAAACAATTGGTAGGAAAGTTGCCTATTATGATTAAAGCTCCGACATGCGTCGATGTGGCATTGCGAAAGAAAGGGAAGCGAACGATCATTCATTTGGTTAACCGGTTGAGTGGTATCCCCAATCAGCCCAATAATGGAGCGATAGATGAAATACCTCCAATCGGCCCTGTTAACGTTATGATTAAACTGTCGAAAAAGCCACAATCAGTTACAGTCCCACTGGAGAAAAATGAGGTGAAGTGGCGATACGTTAAAGGAACGGTTACTGTTACGTTGCCATCGGTTCATATTCATGAAGCCATCGTGATTGACTGAGATGGGAGCTTTTCAGTTTACCTCTTGCAGGTTACCTAAGGATATATCATTCTAAAAGATACATTGCTTGACCTTTTTGTCTTATTTTAAGCCGATGATTTACATGGAAAAGCCTTTAAGTGCGAGAGTTGAAATGCGAGGCGATCGCCCGCGTTTAGTGATCAACGATCAGGTAGTAAATCCATTGTTTTATGGGCTGACGGATTGTCCCGGTTCACGTTGGTCTTGGGAGGAAGTTCCCGCACGTAATATTCAGGTATTTGCGGAAAATGGAGTCTCTTTGTTTCAAGTGGATCTATGGTTCGAGCAATTGTTTGATGAGAATGGCAAGTTCGACCTTTCGTTAGTTCGTCGTCAGATTGCGGGAGTGAAAGAGGCTTCCGCGGGGGGCGGAGTGATGATTCGTATTCATGTCAATGCCCCTGATTGGTGGTGCCATCGTTTTCCTGAAGAATGTGTTGGCTATGCGGATACAGAACCTGATAAGTCGAAACCTTGGGGTCTAGTTCGACCATTGATTGGCGACAATGGGCGTCCCTTCAGAGCCAGTTTTTATTCAAAAAAATGGAAGAAATGGGCATTGGCTAACTTGACTGAATTTTGCCGTGAGTTATCGGGAACGCTCGAAGGTGGGTCTGTAATGGGGATTCAGTTGTCCAATGGTGTTTATGGGGAATGGCATCAGTTTGGCTTTCAACAACATGATCCGGATGCCGGTCCTGCGGCTCGTGAGGCCTTTATTCAATTTCTAAGGAATCGTTATGAAAATCTTCCAACCTTAAATGAAGCGTGGAGACAGGATATTGGAGATTGGAATGAAATTAGGGTGCCGAATACTCCAGAGAGAGAAGTCGCAGATGAAGGGATTTTGAGAGATCCGTCAAAGAGACGATGGGTGATCGATTATTATCAATTTCTCCATGTTGAAATGGCTGGCTTGATCATTGATCTAGCAGCTGCGGTGAGGGAAAGCTGGCCAAGAGAGATTGTGATAGCGGTTTTCTATGGCTATTTTCATGGAATGTTTGGGCGTTTGGCAGAAGGGGGGCAGTTGGCATTGGAACGTATTTTGGCAGCACCTGAGATTGATTGTCTATGTGGTCCGCAAAGTTATCGTGAAGAAGCCCGAGGAATGGGTGGTACAGGGCATTCGAGAGGTTTGCTGGGGCCGATCGTTCGGGCTGGCAAGCTGTGGCTGGATGAGATGGACGAACCGACATCTTATGTGGGTTGCTCCTGGGATGCCAGTTTCGAAGGGACGATTGAGGATGATGTGGCGGTCATGCGTCTCAATGTTTTGCATCCGATTATCCGTGGAGGAGGTATGTGGTGGTACGATTTTGGGCCGAACGCTCCTACACCAGAAGCGGCAGGTTATGGGGTTTCGGGTGCGTGGGATCACCCAACCTTGATGAAGGATGTCGCAAGTCTGGCTGGGATTGTGGCGGAAAAGATAGATCTCGATTGCTCACGAGCGGCGGATGTATTGGTCGTTCATGACTTGAGTTCTTTTTACTATGCAGTAGGCGGCCGAATGGATCCTGGTTCTGAGAGATTAGGAGATAAGACTGCGAATTGCGGCGATGTTACCTCTGCTTATGCGATTGATTATTTAACTGCGGGGTTATTGAAATCGGGCTTGATTCATGATGAAATCCTTCTTTCAGAGATCGAAACTCATGATCTTTCCCGTTACCGATTGGTGTTCTTTGCTACGACGCCGATTCTGACGGAGGAAATAAGGAAGGTTCTTAAGGAGAAACTATCCGATTTTTGCGGACATGTCGTTTTGCTTTCCTATTTCGGTTGGAGTGATGGTCAAGAGATGGTGGCTTCACTTGCGCACGAATTAGGTGGTTTTGATCCCGAAATTATTGAAATGGATCGACCGGTGCAGAGGTTGGAGTTGGATGGCATCGTCGATGAACAGGATTTGGCTGAAAAAATGCCGGTGGTTACTATCACTGCCCCTGTTACAACTGTTGGCCAGTGGGCTGATGGAAGAGCTTCGGCAGGTTACAGATGTGAAGGCGAGTCCGTGTGGTGGTATTTTGCCATTTCACCGGGTAATCCAGGCTTTTTAAGAGCTCTTGGTCGGAGGGCCGGATGTCACGTTGTGAATGATAGTGATGATACCACTCTCCTTGGATGTGGTTTGTTGGTAATTCATTCAGTCTCAGGTGGAGAGAGGGTCATACGAATGCCGGAAGGCCAGACTTTTTCCCTCGAGTTGCGACCGCGTAGTACGACCGTCATGGATGCTGTCACTGGTCAAATTCTTCTCGATTAGACACTCTCTGATAAAAATGGAAAAGAGGAGATATCCGACTTGAGTTTTTCGTGAGAGATAGACTAAGTTTCAACAGATATGAATACCCCAAGTGTTAGCCTTGAAATGGCCGAAGATTTTCGCAGGGACGGTTACCTCTTATTGTCCAATGCTTTCAATAAGGAAGAAGTCGCTGCTCTTTTACAAGAAGTTGAGCAGGGAGATCGCGTTGCGACGTCCAGTTACGATACCCAGGATGCTGAAGGCAGGAAAGCGCAGATCGCGATTTGGCATGAGCTTGGGTCGGATATCTGGTCTCGAGTTTCGACTGATCCCAGAATCGTAAATAATGTTCGTATTCTTATGGGAGAGGACGTGGCTTTTTTTCATGGGAAGGTGATACTTAAGCTGGCAAGGGGTGGAGGCTCCTGGGAATGGCATCAGGATTATGGATACTGGTACAATCAAGGCTTTCTCTATCCTCGAATGATCAGTGCTTTTGTCTCTCTGGATCCAGCTGTTAAGAAAAACGGTTGTCTTCAGGTCCTCAAAGGCTCCCATCATCTGGGGCGTTTGGAGCATGGCACGGTGGGGACGCAGACCGGAGCAGACGCTGGTCGTATCGATGTTATTGAAGGTTTACTGGAGCGTGTGCCGGTCGAGATGGAGCCGGGTTCAGTTCTTTTCTTTGATTCGAACCTTCTTCATACTTCCGGTCCCAATGACTCAGACATGCATCGCCGATCCTTTATTATTTGTTACAATGCGATGGCCAATCCTCAGATAGGAGAGGATGGTCAGATGGTTGTAAGGGAAAGTTGCCCCGTTTCGGACTTTTCAGATATTCTGGAAACAGTCTGATTTAGTCGGTTGGTGGTTTAAACATCAACCGTGATCCTTAATAAAAGGGCAAAAAGCCTATTTGTCATCGATGTGTTTGGTGCCTTGTAGTTCTGCGGCTGCTTTTTTGCGTCTTTCTTTTGCGCGTTTGGCCAATTCTTTTTGAGTCGCTTGTTTCAGGCGAGCGGCTCCTCGGTAGTTTTTATTTGTTTTTATTTTCCAGCCTTCGCGAGCCACCCGTCTTTTAATTTTGGCAATGCCTTTTTTGTATTGGGGAAGCCACTTCGCCTGAGCCAGAAGCAGCTCATCTGTCATCTGCCAGATTTCGGGTGGATTGCAGATGGCACCTGTCAGAGGATCAAGCATCATAGCTTGTTTAAGCAGAGAGACATCTCCGTGAACGGCCGCTTCGACGGAAAGTCGTTGCACAGTGATACTTGCATTGCAGACGCCGGCGCAGCCCAGAGGTAAGTCGCCGACGATAGCCATATTTATCCCATTGGCATCGACATAACCAGGGGCTTCGATGATGGCATCGTCCGGAAGGTTTGTAATGACCCCGTTGTTGGGCAAGTTGAAGTGCCCACGGTAAGTGCGTCCGGTTTCTAACCCTTCAATGATAAAACTTCCATGTTCACTGCTGCGGTTCTCGGATTCGTATTCATAGACGGGTTCTTTGAGGTAGTTGGGGAAGTCTGTTTTGAACCAATTGCGGGATTCCAGGCAGGTGCGTAGGTAGCCACCTGTTTCGCCTCGGATCCATGAGGTAATGTCAATCCAGTCGTTGATTTCTTCTGGACGTTTGCGGTACCAGGGAACGTATTCACCGAGGTGGCCGTTTGATTCGGTGCTGAAGTAGTCGAAGCGCCTAAGCATATCGATACGTACTTTTTCTTGAACAGAGATTTCCTCATTCGCTTCCATTGCAGCTAGAAGTTTTCCAGTCATATCTTTGCCTTTATGGAGAATAGAAATATACCATGTTTGATGATTGATTCCGGCGCAGATGATATCGATTTCTTCCTTAGGTAGTCCAAAGGCTTTGGCGATAAGGTTGTGTCCTCCTTGTACGCCATGGCAAAGACCGACGGTTTTGACCCCTCCATACTTATTACAGGCCCAGGTGAGCATAACCATGGGATTTGCATAATTGAGGAGTAAACAATCTGGTGCAGCGACTTCGCGGATATCTCGGCAGAAATCCAGCATAGCGGGGATTCCGCGTTGGCCATACATAATGCCTCCAGCGCAGAGGGTGTCACCGACACATTGATCCACACCATACTTAAGAGGTATTTCAATGTCAGTTTGAAAGGCCTCCAAGCCTCCAATTCGAACGACACAGAGAACATATTTGGCGTCCTTGAGAGCTTTCCGTCGATTAGTCGTCGATTGGATTTTGATGGAAACTCCATTGGCATCGATATCGCGCTGAACCAATTGGGTGACTCGATCGAGGTTTCCTTGGTCAATATCAGTGAAGGCTATTTCGATATTTTGGAATTCAGGGACGGTCAGCAGATCACGAATCAGGACACGGGTGAATCCGACACTGCCGGCTCCGATAAAACATACTTTAAAATTCTTTTTAGCCATAGGAGGGTAGTGTAGCGGAAAAAAGAGACGATTTCATTTGGAAAAATGTGAATTTGTATTTTTGTGCGATTAGTGAGTTTTTCCAATATCATCCATTTTCATTCTCGTTTTTATGAAGGGCTGCCCTTTTTCTGGAGAGGTGTGGGGCATGAGAAGATCGTCTCAGAGGGATACGTCAATCCTGGACAGAAGCGGCCTGCTGATTTGCTTTTATGGCAATACACTTTGTCAGGATGCGGCCATATTGAAATCGGAAAGAATGGTCCTTCTCTCGTGCCAGAGGGATCAAGTTTTTTGGCTCAGTTGCCGAGTGACCATAATTACTACTTCAAGAAAGATTCAGATCATTGGGAATTTGTGTGGGTGGTTTTTGCAGGGCCGACGGTTTCATCCATTTGTCAGTCTGCTCTCAAACGACCGGTTTATCTTTTTGATCGGTTGGTTAACCCTGAATTACTGAAGCAGTTGAGAACATTGATCAGCTTGCATGGTGATGAAGATATCGATCCCTGGCAAAATGTGATGGAAGCTTCGTCTCTCCTCATTTCTCTTTTGCGAGAGTGTTCGGTCAATGGAGTTCGAAACTTGTCAAAGTTGGGGGATAAAGAGGATAAGGATGCTCTACTGAGACCGGTGATTCGAAATCCTGCACTATCTATCGATAAGGGGGGCTGGGCTGAGCAAAATCGACAATCCCGTTTTCAATTGTATCGCCTAATCAAGGGAGCGACTGGAATGAGCCCCAAAGATGTCCGGAACTATCAGAGGACCAAGGAGGCGATCCGTTATCTGAGGAAGCCAAAGCTTACCCTTGGAGATGTGACGACCTTATCTGGATTTAAGGATCAGGCCTATTTCTGCCGATTTTTCAAAAGAGAGACAGGATTTACGCCGGGTCAGTGGCGTAAACAGTTTGGATAAGCTTTTTCTAAAAATCAGAAACATTTCTCTTTTCAGAAATTTGGCGGAAAATGGGCCTGTTTTGGCCCCAATGATGGGTAATTAGGGTTATTTACCCAAAATGTGAATAACCTGTCGGCAACTTTATGGCAATAAAGAGGAAGATTTCTTGACTATATGGGGGAAAATGGGGAGAAATGGGTCGAAATGGTGTAAGTGAAGAGGTGTTAATAAGTTGAGTGACCAAGCAAAACAGTACTACGTCGGTATTTTTCGTCATAATTTGGACGGAAAGAATCGCTTGACGATCCCGTCCAAGTGGCGGTTTGCGGGTGATGAAAAAGAGACGTACTTGGCTCTGCCTGATCCAAATGGCTACATCACAGTATTGCCTCCACTGGAGGTAGATAAATTATATGAGCGTGTTTCAGCTAAATTGTTGAGCGATGCAGCAGCTCAGGAGTTTTTGAATAAGTTTTTTTCTCAGGCCCATTCGTTTGGATTTGATAAACAGGGGAGAGTGGGGCTGCCGGAAGAATTGTTAAAGCATGCTGGCATTGAGAAGGAGTCTATATTGGTGGGGACGATGGCAAAATTTGGTATTTGGAGCCCGGATCGGTGGTCTCCAGTTGATCCTCAGACTGAGGGTGAAAATCTTGGAGATTTGATGAGGGAGATTGGTCTTTGATGAAAGGCCCAAACCAGATTTTATCGCTTGGTTTAGAAGTTATAGATGCGAACAGTAAGTGCTTAAAAGCAGATGAGGATGCAGTGGTCGCCAGTTAATATCTTATTATCAGATTGGATGGGTATTCATATTCCAGTTCTTTTACATGAGGTTCTTGAATGTCTTTCGCCTCAGGTGGGAGGTACGTTCCTTGACTGCACATTTGGTGGTGGTGGTCATACGCGGGCTCTACTAGAGAAGGATGATTCCATTAAGGTAGTTGCGTTGGACAGAGATCCTGGGGCACAGGAAAGAGCTTCAGGAATGCTTTCCGAGTTTCCCGATCGTTTGTCGTTTGTGGACATGAATTTTGGGGAACTGGAGGGGCTAGAGAATTCCGAATTTGACGGTATTCTTTTTGACCTGGGGGTTTCATCTTTCCAATTGGATGAGGGGGAGAGAGGTTTTTCATTTCGTGAGGATGCACCTCTTGATATGCGGATGGATCCCCGGCGTGGGCTGGCTGCTGCTGATTGGTTGGAGTCGGTGGAGTCTGAGGAGATCGTCAATGCGATCAGGAATTTTGGGGAAGAAAAGAATTGGCGTTCGATCGTCAGAGCAATTTTGGCAGCTAGAGGATACGGTAAACTGAATACGACGGCGGGTTTGGTTTCGCTTATAGAGGATGTGACACCGGAGAGAGTGAAACGGATGTCGAAGATTCATCCGGCTACAAGATCGTTTCAAGGAATCCGTATTGCAGTGAATGAAGAGTTAGCTGCAATTGCAAAAGCCTTACCAATCGCTTTCGATAAACTCAAAACGGGCGGGGTCGTTTGCGTCATCAGTTTCCATTCTCTGGAGGACAGAATTGTCAAAAGACAGTTCAGGCATCTAGCCGGGCTTCCGGTCGATGCTTCGGATAGTACTCCAATGCAATTAAGGGATAAAAAAGCGGAGATGTTTTCTCGGCGGCCCATTATGGCAGGAGAAATGGAACAGTCCCTCAACCCGAGAAGTCGGTCTGCAAAGATGCGGGCTCTCAAAAAACTATAAATACCATGACACGACAGGAACCCACCTCTCTTTTAAATCGGTTGTTGGTTATAACCGTTCTTTTTCTTGTTTTCGCAGGGTCGATCGGATTTGCGACGGTTTGGCTGCGCCATCAAATTTCTGTGGCAGCCAATAACAACAAAATGATCGAATTGAGATTGGCGGATTTACAACGGAGAGTGTCGGAGGTAAATGCACAGGTGGCGGTAGCAGTGAGTATGGAGAATCTGCTTTCGAAAAATAATGATCTTAGCCTCGGTTTGATGCGTCCGTTGGAAGATCAGGTGGTGCGAATTCACGAAGATGTGGAGGTGCGTTTGGCGAAGAAAAGTAACCAACGTCTCTTTAGTTCAACTTCTCAACTTTTGGAACTCACTCGGTAGTACAATACATGTCAAAAGGCTTTATATCTGCATTTAGGCTTGGGATTGTTTGTGTAGGTGTACTGGCTGGATTTGCTGGGATTGGGACTCGGTTGGTCCATTTGCAGGTCGTGCAAAGAGATGATCTGCTGAGGCAGGTTGAAAGAGCTCGAAAAAAGGTTGCCGTTTTGAAGGCTCGGAGAGGAAGTATTTTTGATGTCCATGGAAATTTAATGGCTTCCAGTCGGTCTTTTATTGAGGTGGGAGTGGATCCTCATTCAACCGTAGAAGAAGACGCAGACAAATTACCTCAATTGGCCAGTCTCTTGGAGCTTCCGGTTTCAGAAGTGGTGGCTGCATTTGATACGAAGACGGCATTCCGTAGATCAAAAAATGGTAATGAGACGGGGCAGATTCGTTGGAGAAAATTGAACGAATTAGTAGGAGAAGATACCTATGATCGTATCCTGGAACTCAAGATTAAGGGAGTTTACGGAAATCGGGATTTTCGCAGGACCTATCCGGGGGGTAGTTTGGCTGCACATATGTTGGGGTATGTTAATCGAGAGGGAACTCCGACTTCTGGAGTAGAGCGATACATGGATTTTTATCTTCGAGGCCAGGATGGAAGGAGAGAGTCTGAGCAAGATGGTAGGCGGCGTGAACTAGCTCAATTTCGTTCTTCGGAGATCCCCCCTGCGGATGGTTACGATATCATTCTTTCGCTTGATATGGTTGTTCAACATATCGTGGAGAGGGAGCTGGAAAACATTGTGGATGAAATGAATCCAAAAGGAGCGACAATTATCGTCAGCGATCCATCTACTGGATACATATTGGGGCTGGCAAATTATCCTTCTTTTGATCTGAACTATTACAATGAGGCTGATCTTGCGAGTCAGCGAAATATTGCCGTCACGGACATTTTTGAACCTGGTTCAACCTTTAAGATAGTGGTGGCCAGTGCGGCTCTGGAGGAGTCAATTGTGACGCTTGATACGAAATTTAACTGTGGGAATAATGTTATCTGGGTTAAGGGGAAGGCACTAAAACTACCTCGTGATTCACATGACCATGGATTGATGTCTGTTGAGGAAATAGTGATGAAATCGAGTAATCGTGGAGCCGCTCATTTGGGAGTTAAGCTCGGAGCTAAACGATTATATAAATATGCACGGGCATTTGGATTCGGAGAAAAGACTCAATTTCCTTTTGGTGGAGAGGTGCGGGGAATGTTGCATCCGGTAAAAAAATGGGATGGTCTAACGATTACTCGACTGCCGATGGGACATGCAGTCGGGGTGACTCCCATGCAAATCCATTTTGCGATGTCTACCATCGCTAATGGAGGCATTTTGATGAAGCCACAGGTGGTTAAACAGATCGTCAGTAAAGAGGAGCCTGTATTTGTTGATGACAATGGTGCGTCTGTCCTGCCTTTTGAGCCAACTCAGAAACGTAGAGTTCTCTCAAAGCAGACTGCACAGACGATGGCCAAGCTTTTGACGGGTGTTGTCTCTCCCGATGGAACTGCAAATGGCGCGGCTATTGAGGGATTTGAAGTGGCTGGAAAAACGGGGACATCGCAGAAGATTATCGATGGGCAGTACTCCAGTTCTCATCACGTCGGATCATTCTCGGGATTTTTTCCGGCAAGCCGTCCTCGGGTAGCTATCACAGTGATCGTCGATGATGCTCAATTGAAGGGTAGAATCGCCTACGGAAGCACGGTAGCTGTTCCTTCATTTAAGGCGATTTCTGAACAGTTGATCCAATATTTGGGGATTAACCCCATCGAACCTATAAACACCTACGCCCGGGTTGGGAGATAGTTATGATAGAATATATTAATACAGATTCATCGATTTCCTCTTCTCGCAACTATGGTATCTTAGAGCGTTCGCGGAGCATTATCCGTCGACGAAAAAAAAAGCATTCAATGGCTAAAACGCTAGCAGACATTTTTTCCGGTACAGAGATACTCAGTCACAAGGGTGATCTGGATAAGGGGGTCAATAATTTGGTAATCGATAGTCGCAGGGTAGTCCCGGGAAGTGTCTATTTTGCGCTTCCAGGGCTTCGCTCAGATGGTCGCTTCTTTATTGACGAAGCGATTGATCGAGGCGCTATAGCGGTGGTGTCGGCTGAGAATCGGCAGTTTGTTCCTCCAAAAGTTACGTTTATACATGTGGAACATCCTCGGAGGGTTTTAGCGGAAGTGTCTCGGCGATTTTATGATGAACCCGACTCCAATCTCGATTTGATTGGAATAACAGGAACCAACGGGAAGACAACAGTCTCTTATTTGGTGAAACATTTCCTTTCTGGTGGAGAGGATCCGGTAGGAATGCTGGGAACGATTCAGTATGATTTGGGATCCAGAACTGTCCCAGCTTTCAGGACTACTCCGGAATCTCTGGATATCTACGGGATGTTTGCGCAGATGTCATCGGCTGGGTGCCGCCGTGCAGTTATGGAGGTGAGTTCACATGGTATTGACCAATTTCGTGTCCATGAGATGGCCTTTGATGTCTCTGTTTTTCTAAACCTCACGAGGGATCATTTGGATTATCATCATTCAATGGACGAATACTTTGGTGCCAAAGCTCGTTTGTTTACGGGCGAAACAGGAGCTGTTCCGAAGGTCTCTGTAGTGAATATAGATGATGCATACGGGCGTCGTTTATTGGGGATGGTTCCTACTGATTCTCGGTTGATCAAATTTGGTTTATTGCCTGATGCGGATATTCGAGCCGAGGATGTAGAGTTGGGCTTTTCAGAAACAACATTCCGTGTGATTTGGCCTGATGGGGAAGGTGTGATAAAAACGAACCTGATTGGCCGCTATAATGTAAGTAACATCCTTGCCGCTTTATCTGTTTGTTATGGGATGGGGATGGATCTCAATGATGTCCTCCAACGGGTGGAGAGTTTTATGGGCGTTCCTGGCCGTATGGAGAGAGTCGAGGGCCTGGAGGGGGTCAATATTTTGGTGGATTATGCGCATACGGATGACGCATTGGTCAATGCATTGGAGATGTTGAGAGGAATTACTCCCGGTCGTTTGTTGGTGGTATTCGGCTGTGGAGGAGATAGAGATAAAACAAAACGTTCGGCAATGACGGCTGCCGTACAGGCGAAAGCGGATTTTGCATGGGCCACTGCAGACAATCCAAGGAAAGAATCTCAGCTACAGATTTTTGAGGATATGCGAGAAGGAGTCAGTAAGCCTGAGTGTATCGATTTTGTGGAAAATAGGCGGCGTTCGATCAGCTTGGCTCTTGATGAAGCTAAGGATGGTGACTCTGTTCTTATTGCAGGCAAAGGGCACGAATCTTTTCAGGAATTTGGAGACACAGTGATCCCGTTTGATGACCGTCAGGTGGCAAGAGAATTAATAGCTGTGAAAAACATTAAATCTAAAGTTTGATGATGTTTGATCCTGTTTTATTAGCTGAATGGACGAAAGGGAAGTGGCAGGGGTCGCTTCCTCAGCGATCGGTCACAGGGTTTTCGATTGATACACGTACACTGAAGGATGGAGATTTGTTTGTGGCTCTGAAAACAGATAACCGTGATGGCCATGAATTTCTGGCGGCCGCAAAAGATGCTGGAGCGGCTGGAGCATTGGTTGAACAGAGAATGGTCGAGGTCGATTTTCCTCAGTTGGTGGTCAAGGATTCGATGAAAGCTCTCCAGAAAATGGCAGGGAAACATCGAAGTCTTTTCACCGGACCCATTGTAGGGGTGACGGGAAGTTGCGGTAAGACTTCGACCAAAGATATTGTAGCGCTTCTTCTGGGTGGCGATGAAGTCGTTCTCAGTACGCATGCGAACCTAAACAATACTCTTGGTGTGCCACTGACGTTGTTGCAACTGGACTCAGAGAAGCATCAATACGGAGTCGTTGAAGCTGGCATCAGTTTAGTGGGTGAGATGAATCTTCTTGGTTCATTGATTCGGCCTGATGTAACGATTGTGACGATGATTGGGTCTGCCCATTTGGATGGTTTAGAATCGTTAGAAAATGTGGCCGGAGAGAAGCTTCTATTGGCCTCGGCTGGGAAATCGGAAAGCTTGGTTGTCTTCCCATATGAGTGCTTCGATTTTGCCGCATTTCGGTCACTCGAGATGCCTAGGTTGAGTATAGCGAGGGAAGGGTTTGAGGTAATTGTCAAAAACAGATATCCAGACTACGTTTACAGTGTTCGTCGTAGAAGTGAGTGGAGTTACATTTCCATCAAATCTCAAAAAAGAGGGATTATCTCTGGGATTCGACTGCGAAGTGTGTCAGAAGGAATGATTTCAAATATGGTGCTGTCTATTGTAGCAGCGTTGGAGTTGGGAGTTGAGGCATCTGTCATTGCGGAGCGTGTGGAGGCATGGGCACCTGCAAAGATGCGGGGGCAGGTCATGCATAAGAATGACAGTCTGTATTATATAGACTGTTATAACGCGAATCCAGATTCGATGCGAGATGCGATCAAAACTTTTTCTGATCTTACGAATGAAAAGACTGCTCGGATTTATTTTATTGGTTGTATGGAAGAATTGGGCGAAGAGAGCGATGATTTACATTTTTCGTTGGGAGAGAGCTGGATTCTTTCAGAGGGAGATAAGGTTGTTATCATGGGTTCTCAAAGTGGGGAATCGGAATGATGATGTGAAGATCGTTGCGGATAATGATTCAGCAAAGAGCTATCTGGATGGATTTGAAGGGGCTGTTTTCTTGAAGGGTAGTCGGCGTTATCATTTAGAAGAGATTGTTGGAGTGGATACACTATTGAAGGAAGAAAGGGCGGATGTCTTATGCTGACGTATCTAGCCGACTATGAGACTGTTTTTGGCCCGTTGCGCCTATTGAGGTTTATCTCATTGAGGACTTTGATGGCAGCGGGTACCGCATTGTTGATAGGATTTATTTTGGGCCCTTGGATGATCGCCAAACTGAAACAGATCAGCTTTGTTCAGAGCCTGAGAGATGCAAGTGAGGTAAGGGAGCTGGCAGATCGTCACGCGGGAAAGAAGAATACCCCTACAATGGGTGGGTTGCTCATTTTTGTTTCTGTATGCGTAGCGACAATCTTATGGGCAAAGCCCAATGTTTGGATATTGGTTTCTCTTTTTGTTTATGGAAGCCTAACAGCCCTTGGCTTTCTAGATGACTACCTCAAGGTAAGTAAGCAGAATAGCAAAGGTGTTTCATCTCTTTATAAAATCATTGTTCAGAGTCTGGTAACTGCGATCGCTCTTTGGTGCTTATTGAGCAATCCGGAAAGTTTTGAAAAGGTGAGAGAGTTGTGGGTTCCTTTCTTAAAGAGTCCATTGGTTCTTTGCATGCCTCTTGTGGCCCTCGGAGTTTTCTTTTTCTTTGTTTTGGTTGGATCGAGTAATGCGATTAACCTGACAGATGGTGTGGATGGCTTAGCTATTGGGTGTACTATAACAGTGGCATTGGTTTATGCGATTATGGCCTATGCGGCGGGAAACTCAAATATCTCCAACTACTTGCTCATTAGTTATATTCCAGGGGTTGGCGAATTAACTATTGTCTGTGGTTCACTTGTAGGAGCTGGATTGGCGTTTCTGTGGTTTAACTCTCATCCGGCGGAAGTTTTCATGGGGGATACGGGTTCTCTGGCATTGGGTGGACTGATTGGGACCATTGCTTTCATGGTTCACCAGCCCTTTACGTTGGTCATTGTTGGGGGAATATTTGTGATTGAAGCAGGGTCTGTGATCATTCAGGTCTTCTCGTATAAAACTCGGAGAAAGAGAGTCTTTCGAATGGCTCCAATTCATCATCATTTTGAACTTAAGGGTTGGGCTGAATCAAAAGTAGTGGTACGCTTTTGGATACTATCCCTGATTTTTGCACTTGCCGGATTAGCAACCCTGAAATTGAGATAAGAATGAACCTTCGAATCCCAGATTGGTTAACACATTATTTGGAGAAACCAGTGGCTGTTTTGGGCGCCGGAAAGAGTGGGTTGGCTGCGGTAAAGTTGGTTTCCAAATTAGGTGGCGAGGCCATTCTCTATGACGAAAACCCTGAGCTAGGATATCCTTGTGCTTTTGATAGAAGGATCGCAGATAAACATGGACTGGTTGTATACAGTCCAGGTTTTTCAGTCGCTCATGAATGGTTGATAGAAGCTGAAGCTCAAGGGTGTGAATGTGTAGCGGAGATCGATCTGGCCGCCGTTCTGTGGCCTGGTAAAATTTATGCAGTGACCGGCACAAACGGGAAAACGACTTTGGTAGAGTTATTGGCCCACGCGCTGAGCCATGCTGGGGTGGATGCATATGCAGTCGGAAATGTCGGCTATCCTTTTTCAGAGGTTTACGAGCAGGATATCTCGAGTGATACAGTTGCTGTTTGTGAGGTAAGTTCGTTTCAAGCTGAGGCATTGAACTATATGTGCCCGACTGCGACAATGTGGACCAGTTTTTCTGAAGATCATTTGGACCGTCACTTGGATATGGATTCGTATTTCCGAGCCAAATATAACGTGATTCAGCGAACTCCAATAGAGTGTGTTCTTTTAGATGAATCGAGTTTCCTGAATGCTCGGAATTTGGGATTTGAAATATCAGAAGATAACCTGGTCAAAGGGAGACAGGAAGATTTTCCGATGGAGAAGATAGAGGAGACGCCGTTTATCTGGATGCCGCAGTATAAGAACCTTTTGATGGCGAAATTTTTTTGGGAGCGTCTAGAGCTACCTTTTGATACTTTTTGGGAGGCGGTACAGTCGTTTAAGATCTCATCTCATCGATTGAAGCTGGTGGAAACTCGCCAAGGGATTAATTTCTGGAATGATTCGAAGGCTACAAATTTTCATGCTGTGGAAATGGCAATGTCTAATTTTGATCGGCCAGTTATTTGGGTGGGAGGAGGCAGAGCTAAGGGCGGTGATTTGGAGGCCTTTATTCGTCGCATTGTTCCGCATATAAAAAAGGCATACGTGATGGGCGAAGTGGGTGAATCATTGGCCAGAATGCTGGAGAACGAACAGCGAGAAGTTAGCATTTGTAGCTCAATGGACGAGGCAGTTCAGGCTGCGGTGGGAGCGGCATCGAACGGTGACAACATTTTATTCAGTCCCGGTTTTTCAAGTTTCGACATGTTCGCAGACTATGTCGACCGGGGTAACCAATTTGAAGCGGAGGTTCTGGTGTAAAAGAGAGTCTCTAGAAACTTTACCAACGACATAACAAAAAAACAGGAGTAATACAAATCGATGAAAATAATGAAAATATTCGGCATGGTGTTGGCAATCCACCTTGTGCCTCTTATGATTTTCCTACTGAGCCCGGGATGTCAAACGACACCGAGTCAACCAACAGCTAATGGTCCTTCGACTGCGGATTCCGGGAACTGGTCAAGCCAACCAGAACCGAGTTCCAGTCTCGAGCCTATTCCGGTTTCGGATGACTCAAGTAGTCTCAGTCAACCGCTTTATGGAGCGACTCCAGCTGAGCGCGCTAGGCGCGAGTCACCTAGTCGACCAGGGGCTTCAAATGTCTCTCCATCAGACTCTGTCCTAAGTCCTCTTTATCAGGGTGGGTCGACATCTGGAGGAGGGTCTTCGACCATTACGTATACCGTAAAAAAGGGAGACAGTTTTTGGTCGATCGCCAAAAAGTTTAACATTTCGGTAAAGGCTTTACAAAGTGCCAATTCGAACATCCGGGCGGATCAGCTCCAATGGGGAGCGAAGATTGAGATACCCGGACAATCGGCAGATGCTGCTTCATCTCAACCACAAGTGAGTACAGCTGCGCCAATTCCGGTTACGAACACCGGTGCTTTTACTACCTATAAAGTTAAGTCGGGTGATTACTTAGCGAGGATTGCTGCGAATCATGGTACAACAGTTAAGGCTGTACGTTCTGCAAATAACCTTCGTAGCGATCTAATTCGAATTGGGCAGACTTTGAAAATTCCCTCTTCATCTGGACAGGCATCCTCTTCAACCACAACATCGACTCAGAGGAGAACTGGCAGTGCTCCTTCAGATGCGGTGACTGTGACTGTACAAGCTGGAGATACTTTGGAAAGCATTGCGAGGAAATTTGAGGTTTCGATCAAAGAGTTAATGGATGTAAATGGGATAACGAATCCACGAAGCATACGCCCAAATCAGGTTTTAGTTGTTCCTGGATTCCAATCGATTACCTCGAAACCTACTGTAACCGTTCAACCAACAGTTCCTGAGGTTCAAACAGCTGATCAAGAACCAGTGGAGATAACAGGAACTCTACCTTTGCTCCCAGACGATGATTTAGATAGCATGCTTCCGGAAGACATTATTGATGCTCCGGCTATCCCCATTGATGAAGAGCCTTTGAGTTCAGACTAAGAGAGCTTTTATTGTCACCGATTGTGCGAACCCAAACAAAGAACTTTCACTGGAATGGATTGGTTAATCCAGCTTCACTTATCCTGTTTTGTGTAGCTGCCCTAACGATTCTTGGGGTAACGATTCTCTTCAGTGCGAGTGTTTCTTTTCGGCAGGATCCTTATTTCTTTCTTAAGCGACAGATAATTTGGATTGGTATTGCGTTGGCTGTTGGGCTGATTGTCAGCCGGATCAATCTCAAATGGGTTCGCCCAATGTCATGGTGGATTGCAGGGTTGCTGTTGATCGGTCTGGTGATCGTCTTGATTCCTGGGATTGGTGTGTATGTCAATGGGAGCCGTCGTTGGCTTGATTTTGGCTTAATGCGTTTTCAAGTTTCTGAGATTGCCAAAGTTGCTATGATCTTGTCGTTGGCACATTATTTAGGGGCGAATCAGAAATTAATCCCAACCTTTTGGCGCGGATTCGTTTTACCCTGTGCATGGATAGCTCTTTTTTGCGGGCTCATCATTGTTGAGCCGGACTATGGAACAGCGATGTTATGTGGTGCGATTGGTTTTTCCATGTTGTTACTCGCAGGGGTTCGACTGATCTATTTAATCCCTTCTTTGTTGGGTGGTATAGGCTTTCTAGCAGTAGCCATTTTCTACAATCCGGTGCGGTTGGCACGTATTACTTCCTTTCTTGATATTGAGGGAAATCGCAGTGATGGAGCGTATCAACTATGGCAGGCAATCCTGGCTTTTGGGGCTGGCGGAGTTGATGGAGTCGGTTTGGGGAATGGACGCCAACAGATGGCATTCTTACCGGAGGCTCATACTGACTTTATTTTTGCGATCGCAGGTGAGGAATTGGGTTTGTTTTTCACCTTGGGTACGGTCTTACTTTTTATGGTGATCTTTGTTGCGGGCATTTTTCATTTAAGGAAGGCACCGAATCTTTTTCAGTATCTGTTGATAGCTGGGTGTCTGTTGCTTCTTACCTTACAGGCATTAATCAATTTGGGAGTTGTTACAGGGTGCTTACCGACCAAGGGTATGTCGCTGCCATTTATTAGTTATGGAGGGTCGAATCTTATTCTCATGGCTATTGTGATAGGATTGATTGCGAACACACATATATTGTGGAGAAGCCCAGCTCTGAAGTCTGGGGACCGGGCAATGAAGGACATTGAGTGATGAGTTGTTTTTTAATAGCATGTGGTGGAACGGGAGGGCATCTGGCCCCTGGCATCGCATTGGCAGAGGAACTTGAGTCACGTGGGCATCAATGCACTCTTCTTATTAGTAACAAACAGGTGGATTCCCGTCTGATTGAAAAATATAAGGACCTCAGGTTTGTAGTTTTGCCAGGAGTTGGTTTTTCCCTACACCCATCTCGGTTGCTAAATTTTATCGTTAGCCAGATGAAGGGGATAGTGGCTGCTTTTCGCTTGATCAAGGATTTGAAACCCGAAGCGATCTTTGGATTTGGAGGCTATACGTGCATTGCGATGACTCTCGGTGGTTTGTTCAGTCAGATACCTGTTGCTTTGCATGAGGCAAATCGAGTTCCTGGAAAAGCCATTCGTTTTATGGGGAGCTTCGCCAAACGCGTTTATTTGCCTGTTGGAGTGAAGGTAGGTCATATAAAGGCAAATCGGGTTCGCCACTACGGATATCCTGTGCGCAAAGAAATTTTACGCGTCTCCAAAGCAGCAGCTCGGGAAAGATTGAGGATGAATCCAACTCAGAAGGTTTTAATTATTTTGGGAGGAAGCCAAGGTGCGAGTGCCTTAAATGATTGGGCAGCTAGTATTATGGAACGGTTGGCTCGGGATGAAGTTCAAGTATACTGTGTGACTGGTCTGGGCAAAGGATCCGACGAGATTTTTGAGTATGAATCCCGTCGTGGAACAAAGGTGAGATCTGGATTTATCGCTTTCTCGGATGAAGTTGGAAATCTTCTGTCGAGCGCAGATCTGGCGGTGTCCAGGGCAGGGGCAGGGACGATTGCTGAAATGACTCGTTGTGGGCTTCCTGCACTTTTAATTCCGTATCCTCACTCTGCGGATGATCATCAATTGGAAAATGCAAAGTTTTTTGAAATGCAGGGTGGTGGCTTCTTGGTAGGACAGGATTATATGGGAGATCTCTTCAAGGAAGTTAGGGAGGTGATTTTCAACGATTGGCTCTTGCAGCGATTTGTTATCAATTTACAGCGAATGGACCGTGATAATTCGGCGAATCTGATAGCAGATGATTTGGAAGATTTGTCCCGAAAAGAAGCGCCACCGTCTCGTTTGAGTGTAGCCGAAGTGCCTTGAGAAAGAGCTGGATTGTTTATGAAAGTGGAAGAAAAGCCTAAAGGAAAAAGAGTTCACCTCATCGGAATTGGTGGGATGGGTATGGCTCCTTTGGCTGTTTATCTTTCAGAATTTGGCTTTAGCGTTTCCGGAGAAGATGGAAATCTTTCCGTTGAGATTCAAAAATTACTGCTCGCCCGTGGTATAGAGATTGCCGAAGGAGAATCGATGGGAACAGATGTTGAGACACTGGTGATTTCATCTGCGATTTCTCATGACCATCCGCGGTATCTGGAGGCGAAAGAGCGCAAGCTGCCTATTTTGTTGAGGGGTGAAATGTTGGCGGAAGTTTTACAGGCCAAACGTTTGATTGCAGTCGTGGGCTCACATGGAAAAACGACAACATGTGCAATGCTGATCACGGCTCTTCGATCAAGTGGCTTAGATGTAGGGTATTTGTTAGGTGGTTTGTTTAATGATGGATCAATCCCTCCTGCACGTTGTGCCTCAGCGGACTGGGTTGTGGCTGAGATTGATGAAAGCGACGGAACGATCGGAGGGTTTTCTCCTGAGATTACGCTTTGTGTGAATTTGGATTGGGATCACTGTGACCATTATCGAGATGAGGAGATGTTGAAAGAAGTGTTTCGCCGTCTGAAAGAACGAACTTCTGGAGCATTTTTTTATAACAAAGGCTGTATCCGTTCGTCTCAGCTCTTTGGGGATCAAACAAGAGAAAATGATTTCTGTTTTGGTAAAGAGGGAGATTACGCTTTGGTTAATTCTGTCGAGGGGGAGAGAGGGAGGATTTTGACCTTGGGCGGGATGTTTGGGAAACAGCAGGCGAGAGTTTGCGCAAGTGGTGAATTTAATGCAGAAAACGCATGTGCTGCTTTAGCGGTTTCCAGTTACTTATGTCTTTCAGTTGAGGAGGATTTATTGGGTGGTTATGGAGGAGTTCGGCGACGCCAAAGTGTCCTTTTTTCGTCTCCGTTTTTAACTGTTATAGAGGATTATGCACATCATCCGACTGAGATTTCAGGTCTTTTGGAATCGATGCGTAATCGTTTTTCCGGAAGACTTGTCGTTTGTTTTC
>CAXMUM010000001.1:21347-51983 GCA_964196585.1 uncultured Opitutaceae bacterium | reverse complement strand
CCAAAGGGTGAAGCTCCTATTTGCGACGGTGATGCCGATGTAAACTTTCTCCTGGGCTTCAAAAATATCATCAAGATCATATGCATGTGTAATGGAATCTGCGATACAACCTAACCCAAAACCACTTCCGTCTGTGGTGATACCATGTTCAAACAAGCTCTGACCGGATTCCATGATAGCTTCGAGAGTTTTTTGATGTTCGGCCTTGATTCGGTTTTGAAAGACCCAGCGCAGATTCTTTTCATCTGGGGTAGCGGCAAGATGAATCGTTAGTTTGTGGTCGGATGAATATTGACCGCAATTACTGGCAATATGATAAAAATTCCGATCAATCTCTGCAAGTTCAAGGCTTCTTTCAGCAATGTTTCCAGAGAAGAAACTAGTAATCTCTATTTTGATTTTTTTCTCAAAAAGACGCAGTGTATTCTGCTGCCATTTTTTTATGAGAGAGTCGATGGGATGAACGAGAAGGGTCTGATCATTGAAGAGTTCGTCAGGGTCGAGGTCTTCGAGCAATGACCGCATAATTTTCAAATGATCACCACAGAGGTAATGAATTGTCTGAATGTATTCTTCCTCTATTCCTCCGGCATCAACCAATAGAAGATACTCGCAAATGCTGGCATAAGCACCTGTTGCAAGTTGAAAGAAAGTGGCTTGTACCTGTTTGGGACGAGAGTCTTTTTTGGCTTCCGCCTGCATAACGAGCAATTGTTCAGCGAGTGGGACAATCTCATTCGCAGCAAGGAACCGATTCATCAAAATGGTTTGATTGACCTCTCCATCCCTTGAAAGGTCCGTAAGAGAAAGCAGTTCAGTGAGTTGAGTATACTGGCGTCTGAAAACGTCTCTTTCGTCGAGAGAGAAGTTTTTTTGCATGTTTAGGTGAGATCCACCTCCCTGATAACGATTAGACTGGCGTGATGGAAGAACCTTGGGGGCCAGGGCTAAAATGTTTGCTTTGGTTAAGGCAGGAATAGAACTCATGAGAAAATGTTGGCAGGAACTTTGAGAAAATACCACGGAAAATGTGATGTCTTGAGGCAACATTTTTAATGAATAAGGGCAGATTCTTTCTGGAAAGGGCTCTTCCCGAAAAATCTGCTCAACTTCTTCTGTTTCTGTCCGATCTCTTTATGAGAGCTTTGAGACACTTTCTTAGGCTCTTATTGAAGAAATAAAGACAATGGACGACAGAAATACAGAGAACAATTCATCCAGTATTGGAGATTTACGGGTAGGTCTGTCAGATATTCGAGGGGTTAAACCCGTCCAGGTGAGAAAACATCTTTCCAAGGATGAGGCTCATGAGCTGAAGCAATTTCAGCCCTACCGGGATATCTCTTTGATTCGGAAGAAAGTGGTGGATGAACTTGGTTTAGCTGAAAGTTCTCATAATTTTTTCCCAAAACCAGAGATTACCTCTTAGGGTGAGGGCTGCTGAGAGAATTCGGTGCGTTTAAAACCAGGTTGAAGGTCGGCTTTTTACCCAACGTTCTTGATATATCGGCTTTTATTCTGGCAAGAGAGGTCTTTGTCCGAAATGTCTCATTGAATGATGGCAGATAAGGTCTTTAAAACGTTTAGGATTGAAGATGCAGATTGAAAGGATCTTTGGCGAAGCGGGGTCCCGAATGGGATCCATGTTTTTACGGTCTAAATGGCTCTACAAATCGTTGACGGGGGGAGAATCTGAAAAAATAGCTGCGGAGCAGCAAATGGGAAAACATCTGGCGAAGGCATACCTTAATCAGATTGTTTTGGATGAAGATGAAACTGCTATCCGGTGGGTGGAATGGCTGGGCCGAAAATTAGAGAGCCATTTGACGGCTGATAAAAGGCAGTTTTCTTTCTATATAGTGAAAGCTCGGGAGGCGAATGCGTTTGCGTTGCCTGGTGGATATATCTTTGTGACGCGGGCCTTATTGGATCTCTGTCAGTTTGAGACAGATGAAGTGGCGTGTGTCTTAGGTCATGAGATGGGACATGTTGTACGATTGCATGCTATTAATCGATTTCTCACGAATAAATTGGTTCATCTGATTGCTCGTCGAGTTCCTGTGGGTGGTGTGGTCTCTTCAGCTATTATCGGAATGGTAGGTGATTTGGTGGAGAAAGGTTATTCAAGGGAAAATGAATTTGAGGCGGACGCTTTTGGAGTTCGTTTAGCCTGGGCCAGTGGCTTTAACCCCACTGGTGCTGTCAGGTTTTTTGGACGACTTGCTGAAATGAGTGGAGATCAGAATGGAGTGGAGGCCTATTTCTCATCTCACCCTTCTTTTTCTGATCGAATCAGCGCCCTTGATCAGGCAATTGAGGGTTTGTGATTCAGGAGGGATAAGCTTCTAAACAAATTTTCGTCTCAAGGGGCAACGGCTTGCATAAGTAATCCGCAAAAATAGGCTCCGTAGGTTCCGAGAGCGTAGCCTAAAACAGCAAGTAAAACTCCGACTGGTGCGAGAGAGGGATGGAAGGCAGCTGCCACTATGGGTGCTGAAGCAGCGCCGCCTACGTTTGCTTGACTTCCGACGGCTGTAAAAAAGAACGGTGCTTTTATCAGTTTGCCGACGGTTAGCAGAATGGAAACGTGAATGATCATCCAGATGATGCCGATGAGGAACAAACCTGGAGTTTTGAAAATCGCAGTTATGTCCATGTTCATGCCGATACTGGCGACAAGAATGTAGAGAAAAGCACTTCCAAAGGTTGAAGCGCCTGCTCCTTCCAGTTGACGTAATTTTGTAAAGGAAAGGATCAAACCACCTGTGGTTGCGATGACCACTATCCAGAAGAAGGAAGAGGTAAGGCTATATTTTTCGAGAAAAGGAGCGTGTTCGCTAATCAAAGGCACAATGAGGTCTGCACCAAAGTGGGCAATAGCTGTGACACCAAAACCAACTGCTAGAATCAGCATAATATCAGATAGTGATGGTATTTTAAGGATGCTCGCACGATAGGTTTCAACCTCACCACGTAATTGATCGATAGCAGACGAATCGGCTTTAAAGAAGGAATCGATCCGTTTGTTAATCCCGGCTCCATAAAGGAGGAAAGCCATCCAGATATTGGCCACTATGACATCGACGGTGATCATAGCAGAGAAGAGTTTGTCACTGACTTGAAAAACTTCCTTCATTGCCGTTTGATTGGCCCCGCCTCCGATCCAACTTCCTGCAAGTGTTGTCAGTCCTCTCCAGACTTCATCCGAATTGGCTCCGCCTACAATATCAGGGGCGAAAGATGAGATGATGAGGATAGACAAGGGACCACCGACAATGATTCCCAGTGTTGCGGCAAAGAACATGACAATTGCCTTGGGCCCCAAGCGTATGATTCCCTTCAGATCGATGCTAAGTGTTAGTAAGACCAGGCTTGTAGGTAGGAGAAAGCGGGAGGAGACATAGTATAAGTTTGAGTGTTCTCCAGAAAAGATGCCCGCAGAGTTAAAGAGAGAAGGGATGAAGTAGCAGAGGAGTAGAGAGGGTACATATTTGTAAAACTTTGCCCAGAATGGATGGCTGCTCTGCGAGGTTTTAAAAACGAAAGCGAGGATCGCTAAAAGTATCCCGAGCACGACTGCATCGTTGGTGAATAATGGCATTATGGGATGGGGCTTAGGTTTTGCTCGAGCAGAGGTTTTAAATAGGCGGGATCAGGCTTTCCTTTGCCTGTGTAATGGATATTTCAGACCGTTCTCTGTTTAAGAAAAAGCCGATCTTGCTGTAACCGCATTCTTCGAGAATAGAGAGAGCTTCAAGATATTTGTCTGCAACTCTTGTTGGCGCATGAGCATCCGCTCCAAGCACAACAGGGATGTCGCGTTTTTGCATTTCCTTAAGTATCCACGCACCAGGATTGATTTCAGGGATGACCTTTAGAGAACCGGATGTGTTCATCTCCATGGAAACTCCGGTCTTTGCAATGCGATCAAGAGCCGCACAGACATCATCTAAAATGCGATCTTTGTCCCACTCAGAAGGTGAAATATTTTTAATAAGATCTGGATGGGAGAGTGTATCGAAGAGGCCGGATTCGGCAGATTCGGCCAAATGAGAGAAATAAGTTTTTTGATATTCGAATGGGTCTCCATCGAAGAATTGCTCTTGATACTCTTCAATTTGGGGATGGATTGATCCAAGGATGTGGTGAAAATCGGCTTTGGTGAGAAGGTTCTCTAGCCAGGGTTCGGCACCAGGGAAAAAGTCACATTCTAGCCCGAGTCGCACATCGATACGACCTGCCCATTCTTGTCGGGTCTTTTCGACTAGGTCGACATAAAGGTCAAATTCCTCCATTTCCATTCGAACGTGTGCAGAGTAACCATCGGGAATGGGATTGTGACAGGTGACAATGATACCTTTCAATCCACGTTTTTCCGCGTGGGCTGCATATTCACCTGGAGATCCGACGGCGTGCTTGCACAGCGGCGTATGCATATGAGATTCATAGAGGAGAGGGGATGCCATATAATAAAGAGGGTGTTTTGTTCTACAGACTTTTTTCTTTTTTTAGTGGTTTGGGAGGAGGCCAAGTAGATAAGAGATACTCTGAGAGATTTAACATACTAACTTTTCCAGTTCCTTCATGCATCACAATATCCCTAAATGGAGACTGATGCCGGCTACGTTCCTCGAAGTAGCTCCAAAGTTGAGCGTTTAGCTCAATGACGATCTGTTCACGGAGAAGAGGAAGTTTGTCTATCTCCAGGACCCGGTCTCTCCAATAACGGTTTTCATCGGGGTGCGACTGGACGTAATCATAGAGGGCCTGCTCATAGCGGTTGAGACTCATGAAACTACTTGAGATAAGTTTACCGGAGTAAGTAAAGAGGAATTCAACTCTTTCGGGGAGTTAGAGTCTTTTTGGCTTTTCAAAAAGAGATTGGCATTTTCATGAGCCGATCTTTCCGAATGAAAGTCTCTGAAACTGTGACTGCCGCGCAAAGGTACGGTTAAATAACCGGTAGGGAGATGCGAATGCAGGTCCCATTTGGATCTGGAAAGACTTCGAATTGCCCGTTTGATCCCTCAACAAGAATTCGGGAAGGATAGAGGGAGGGAAGAAGGGCTCTAGAATCAATCACTTCTGAAGAGGCAGGTGGTTGGCTGTCGCTCTCTGTGAAAGGACTATTGGAAATTACGGTAAACGAGATGAATTGGGTTTCATCTGGTTGGCTTTCAAGCGTGATTCGTAGAACTGCGTCAGTATCAGGTGTTGTTTGATAGACGTAAACAGCGACGCCGGCAATGATGTCTCTCAACTTTTTTGCACTGATCTTGATAGGTAGGATTTGTGGCGATGTCTCATGTTCAATTTCAGTTTTACAGCGAAAATATGGCTGTAAAAGAAGGAGCATTCCATCCAGTTCTTCTTTCAGATTTGTTGGGCCTTCCTCAGTAGGGGAATTCTCCTTGAGAAAGAGATTGAGTTGTTTTGTGAATCCGGTGGCTCGATGAACGGCTTGGATGGTAGTTTTAAAAAGATCTCGATAGGGATTGTTGTCACCCAGTTTGAGTTCAAGTAGTTCGGAAAGGCCGAGGACTGTTCCGAAGACGTTATTTAAATCGTGAAATATCGGTGAGGATAAACTTTCAATCGAATTGAGCCTTTGTTTGAGGATTGGGCTTTCTTTGTCCTCTGGTGGGATGTTGTCTCTTGAGGCGTTCATAACTGAAGAAGGATAGATATGATGTTCATGAGTTCGATAAATCGGACCGGGGAGTAATTTCTAAGAGGGTATGACTTGCTTCTCGGGGCAAGCAAGAAGGAGTGATTGCCGCGGATAGCTAAAAAAAGAGGTCTGATCAGTTTTCGATCGCGGCAGGTGGTTCATCTTCTTCAATCAATGAAACCAGCTCTTTAACGCTGAATGGTTTTGTCAAACTAGCGACAAGATGAGGGAAATTGAATTTCTCTTTTTCCAAGACATACCCTGATATGAGAATGAACTTGGTTTTGATGTTTTGCCAAGCAGAGAGGAATTCTAGAACCTGTTCACCACTTAGTCGGGGCATCTTATAGTCAATGACGACGAAATCATAACCGTGATTGGGATCAGATAGCACCGCGATTGCATTATGTCCGTCGCAGAGGAGAGAGACTTCGTGTTTTTCTCCCAGAACACTTAACAGTAAGGTCCGGATGGCTGGATCGTCATCTACGATTAAAATTTTCATGTTGCTGAGGCGGTGCTGTTTGCAATGAAAGGTAACCCTTTAGCGAGATGTTGGAGGGTGTTAAGTGTGAAGCTGATATTCAAGATGATTTAATGATCGGTGTAATAGATCAGTTCTTTTGAATTTTTTTCACATGATTACGGTATTTATGGATCCGCTCTACAGATTGTTTGCGAATTGTGGGTGGCACTGATGGCCCAAGATCTTTTTAATAGGAGTATTCCTTGAGACCATTCCTCCAACTGTGGATAGGTAGAGAGAATTGAGTATGGGCGATTATGCTCGGGGTCGACATGGGGAAATATCTTCCGGGGTATGGGGTTAAATAGCTAGGCAAAGTTTGCCGATCGCTATGTTGGAGAGAATAGGTAAATAAAAATTAAATTTTTTATTACTTAATAAACAATGACTTATAACTTATGCCGAGTTGTTAGGCATAGGCATTGCTTAGAGGGTGGCATGATCGAGAAAAAGTTTATCCGAAAAATTGTGACCTCTGAGTTATCTGCTCATGGGAAGAAAGCGATTTTAGGAAAACTGAATGAACAGGAGCGCCAGGAGTTTCTAAAAAAGCTCCAAGTGAAATGTGAAAAAAAGATCAGCGATCTTTTCAACACACAGCTTCATGGACGGGCCTGTTCCAATCGAATCAACAACTAAAGCTAACCTTAATAACAAACTATAATTGCTATGACTACTGCTACAACTACCTCTACCCGCAAAAAAACAACTGCTGCTCGTGCCCCTCGTAAAAACACACCAGCTAAAGAACAAGTGCGTAAAACTCCTGTGGAAGAAGTGACTAACCCAGAAAACAACGAAGAGCTTCTTCAAAAATATCTCCCAATTGTTAAGTCAATTGTTGCCCGTATCAAAATAAACCTCCCTCCCCATATTGAAGCAGATGATCTGCATAGTGTAGGGTTGATGGGATTGATTTCTGCCTTAAAGAAATACAATCCAGAACAGGAAAAGTCTTTTGGATCCTATGCCTCAATGCGTATCCGAGGATCGATTCTGGATGAACTGCGGAGAATGGACTGGATGCCCCGCAATGCCCGGACAAATTTCAAAAAGTTACGCCAGGTGGTAGAAGATATGGAGCAGAAGTTACAACGACCTGCAACCGAAGAAGAGATCCGCCTTGAATTAAAACTTTCAAAGAAAGAATACCAGTCACTCATGAAGGAAATTCGTCCCGTTAGTTTCCTTCCATTGGATAATTGCACCTCTTCTGAAGATGGTGAGGAAACAAGTTTGTATGAGGTGATTCCTGATGAGAATCTTGTTTCAGTGACTGATAAAATGGAAAAAGAAGAATTGATCCGCCTCGTTGCTGATCGCATTCAGGATCTCCCCGAGGTTCCAAAAAAAGTTCTAAGTATGTATTATTATGAGGGGATGCGTCTGGCGGAAATAGCGGCTGTCTTCGGCCTCACTGAATCGAGGATATGCCAGATTCACTCTCAGGCTGTTATTGGTCTACGTGGTTTTCTTACAACCGCGATGGTCAAGTAATACGGGCTTTGTTAAATTGGTTTATTATCTGTCGTCTTTTTTAAAAGGCGACAGATGAGGGGAACCCTTCAAAGGGTTTTATCATCGGAGGGAAAGAAAGCGTGGAGGGAGTCCGCTGAAAGTAGAATTATCTTTGGTAGATTGATTTAAATTTTTAAGTCACCTGTTAAGAACCGATGTTAGAGGGAAATGGGTTCTGGAAAGAAATTAAAAAAGTGGGGGAATCGACTCCGATGGAATTTTAAAGAATGAAGGTGATCTTTGAGGAAGATGATTGGGAGCCTCTAGTGGAAATATTTCGTGGTGAATTACAAGAATCGGGTGCTCTTTATAAAATGCTAAGTGATCAGAGGAATCACTTGCTGAGTCGAGATACAGAGGCGGCAATAGCAATAGGGGTTTGTATTGAAAAGCAGACTCTCAAAACAATTTTGGCTCGAAAGAAGCGGGAAGAATCGGTTGATGAGCTGATTGCGAAGGCTGGAATTGCTCATAACACACCACTTTTGAAGATGTTGCCGTATTTTCCTGAATTTTCACCTCCCTTGCTGGAAGCGTTGGCTATTGAAAGTCATCAGATGATAATAAAGATCCGCTGGCGTGCTAGGCAGAATCGTCTTTTACAGGCAAGTTTAGCCTCACGATCAACGAAAAGAGCGACCTCTATTCAGAAAAGAGACGCTTCCTGAAGGACTGCAATTCTTTGTGAGGGGATGATTTGGTGGGTTCTCGGCGAATTTCCTATGGAATCAGCATAGGTTTGGGCCCTTTGAAGGGAGGAGAGGTAGATTTTACGTAGTCTAGAGAAGTGTTAAATCTGCTTTATTGGTAGGTATTATGGGTTTTTTGGAGAAAAATGTAAAAAAAGATTAAAGAAAGGGTAAGCCTCACCGATTCAATTGTTAAAAATATATAAAACAAAGTTTCAAACCTGCAAAATTCTTTCACTTATCATCATGAACATAAATACCTCCAGTCATTCAGAATCTATGAAAAACACTGATCAAACATTTTTTTGCGAAAGCCGGGACTCTTCAACGACTCCAGTTAAGACTCTTAGTGAATTACCTGAAGTGAGACCTGAGATGGTTGAACGAGGAAAAGCTCTTCTGGCTGATCCAAATTATCCATCTAGGCAAATATGCGAGAAAATCGCTGGTTTGGTGACACCATTTGGATCAGGGGAAGAAGGGTAAGGTTTATCTCTTTTGAAAATGTTTCTGGTATGAGAAATGGGTCGATCTCATTTCGACTGAAAAAGGCCCTTTGGTTTGTTGCAGGCGATCTTGTTTATCCGTCACGGGAAACGGGATTGTTTCGTTATAGTCATTTGTAGAAAATCATTGTGCGAAATAGTGTTTTATCTTTTCAGCTAACTTTTTAGCTGCATGGTTGCTCTCAACAGCTGTTCCCCGGGTTTTCTGCACTTGCAGCTGTATATGCTTTTGCTACTGATCAATATATATGGGCTTGGAAAAGATTCTTGTGCTCGATGATGAGCTGGTCATCCGCAGAGCGCTGGAAGAACAGCTGCAACGGCGGCGTTATTCCGCGGTCTCTGTCGGTTCATTGGCTGAGGCGAGTGCGCTCTTAGAAAAAGACGATTTTGATCTTCTTTTTGTAGATGTTCGTTTGCCAGATGGCGATGGAACGGAACTGCTCGAAAAAGTTGTGCAATCACCATCCAGTCCTCTTGTTGTTATGATAACAGGGCATGGGACTGTGGAATCGGCTGTTAGCTGTATGCGAGCTGGAGCCTTTGATTATGTCATCAAACCTTTTTCGATGAGTCAGATTGATGTTCTTCTGAAAAAGGCGGAGTCATTCAGTCAATTGGTAAAGGTGAATCAGTTCTTGAATCAGGAGCATGTTGGCCAAACGGAATTGATAGGTAGTAGCTCTTCAATGAAAGCGCTGCGTCAGCTAGTGAACAAAGTTGCGCCGACGGAGGCATCTGTTTTGATCAGTGGTGAAAATGGAACTGGAAAGGAGCTGGTGGCCAATGATCTGTTCAGAGCCAGTTCTCGATCAAAGGAACCTTTTATTCGGGTCAATTGTGCAGCTATCTCGGAATCATTGATCGAAAGCGAGTTTTTCGGTCACGAAAAAGGAGCTTTTACCGGTGCGCTGCAAAAACGGGAAGGGCGGTTTGAACTAGCGAATAATGGAACTATCTTACTCGATGAAATAAGTGAGATTTCACCCAAGGTGCAGGCTAAACTCTTACGTGTATTACAGGAGAGAGAGTTTGAGAGAGTTGGAGGAAACAAGACGATTAAGGTCAACGTAAGGGTCCTAGCGACAACAAATCGTGATTTATTGAAATCGGTCGAGCGGGGTGAATTTCGGCAAGACCTTTATTATCGGTTGAATGTTTTCCCCATCTTCGTGCCACCATTGCGAGAACGAAAAGAAGACGTGGAGGTACTCGCAAGAGCTTTTCTGGATCGCTATGCTCGCAGCCATGGCGTCAAAATTAAGGGTGTCAGTGATGATGCACTAGAGGCCCTAATACAACATGATTGGCCTGGCAATGTAAGGGAGTTGCAAAACACGATCGAGAGAGCGGTCATCTTGACAGAATCTGGCACAGAGTTGAAGGCTTCATCTTTGGGTTTAGTCGCCCCTTTGGGAGAAGGGTCCGTTTCAATTCCTCTGGAGTCTGGTGCGACATATGGTGAAGCAGAAGAGGGTGTCGATTCATCAGAAGGAGTGGCTGCTGCTCGAGTCGTTTCTCCAGTGTCATTGGAAGAACTTGAGAAGAAACACATTCTTTCTGTTTTGGAGAAAAATAGATGGAATCGGACCAAGGCTGCTGAAATTTTGGGAATCAGTATCCGGACTTTGAGAAATAAGATAACTGCGTATCGTGAACAGGGTGAATATATCCGGGACAACGATGCGAATTAGAGCGATAAAATACCTATCTACCGAATGGTTTTGGGCTCGTTCATTACCTTGCCAATCGTTTCCTTAAGTAACTGGAAGGAAGCGGGCTTACTCAACAACCGATCAACGTTTTGAGGGATGTCTCCTGTTTGCTTCATGATGTCCCCGAAGCCGGTCAACATGATGATAGGGATTTCAGGTAAATATTCCTTAATTGATTTGGCTAGATGGTCCCCTGTCATTCCAGGCATCGCTCGGTCTGTAATGACCAGATCATAAGAGTTTTTATATATTTCCTCGAGGGCTTTGTGTGGATCTGAGAACTGTTTCACCTGGTGCCCTTGACTCATGAGGTATTCGGATACGACTTCCAACAAAAGGGCCTCATCATCAACCAGCATCACCCTTAATGGATTAATGTCGGACGCAAAATATGAAGAAGAAATTTTCTCGTCGTTGGATTGATGGATGGGTAAGTTGATCGTGGTTTTGGTTCCTTGTTCGGGTTCTGAATCTATTTCAATTCGTCCTTTATGGCGTTGAATGATTCCGAAAACGACGGAGAGGCCTAGGCCTGTGCCAGCGGTCCCTTTGGTGGTGAAAAAGGGCTCCATGCATAGCTCTTGAGTTTTTTCGATCATTCCAGATCCAGAATCCGATATTTCAATACAGGCCCAACTTCCGTTTAGAGAAGAGCGTATGGATATTTCACCGCCGTCCGGCATAGCATCAACGCTGTTTAAGATGATATTTGCGAGCGCCTGCTTCAAGTCTGCTCCATTCCCGAGAATGGGAGGACACGACTGAATATCTTTGGAGATATGGATAGTGACACCACTTGCTTCTGCTTGATTGTGCCAGTGATATTCCGTCATTTTAAGGCTATCTTCAATTAATTGAGAAAGATCGAGCGAGGAGTTTTTTTCATCTTCGTTCTGAGCTCTATAGAATTCCCTCAATCGGCTGACGACCGCAGCTGCGTTTTGGGCGGAATCTTTGATCTTATTTAGATAGTTCAGTGCTTTATCGCTATCACTCAGATATTGAGGTGTTCCAATGAGAAGTTCGCTGAAGCCGAGAATTGGGGCGAGGAGATTGTTGAAATCGTGAGCGATTCCACTGGCCATTTGGCCGAGTGCGTGCAGTCGCTCCCTTTGGATCACGTCTTTCTTTATTTCTTTTAGGTCTTCTAAAGCCTCATTGAGGCTTTGGTTGTTTTCTCGCAGAGCTTCGATGGTGAGCTTTCGTTGAGTGATGTCTTCAAAGACAGAAATAAACTGAGATATTTGTCCTTTAGAATTCCATACAGGAGTGAAGGACATGTGACTCCAGAAAGAAGAACCATCTTTTCGATATAGACACACATCAGTAGAGAAATGTTCTTCTTTTTGAATGGCATTGGTTATTCCATCGAGAACTTTTGGATCGGTATTATCTCCGGTGAGTAGAGTGTATGGTTGTCCTTTTACTTCGTTGAAACTGTAACCTGTTATGCTTTCAAAACCACTATTTATATAGTGAATATTGAGGAGGTTCTTTTGTTTGGTAGAGATGAACACACCCTCACGCAAGTGATCTAGAACCAACTTGGGGTCTGGCATCTTATTGAGTGACTGTGCCTTTTTTTCCTGGGTAGTGTCTACTGCGAGAACATAGAGGAGATGAGACTTTGGATCTGTAAGGGATTTCAGATTGAACCAGAGAATGGACTGATCCTGACAGAGCAATCGAATGGTGCAGTCTTTAGCCGGGTTTCCAGTCAGACGTTTTTGAAACTCTTTTTGGCATCTGTCTCTGTCATTGACATGGACATGCTCAAGAAATGAGTGCTTTTCGATTTCCTCTTTTTTATGGCCTATCCGATCACACCAATTTTCGGAGATAGAGAGGATGTTTCCTTCGAAGTCGATTGAGCAGAAGAAGGCACCTGATAGTTGAAGAAAAGCGCTTTGTTCTGTCTGAATGAGCTGAGTGTTCGGCTTGCTTCTGGAAGAGCAGTGTGGTGAATGGTCCTTTGAGCAATTCTCAGAAGAAGCAGTAATCTGATTCTTCATGGAGGAGTGTGGGGTGGGTGGGGAGACCCACTGGGAAAGTGCCAAAACTGGTTGAGTAAACCTTGATTATGCGAAGGTTTCGACCAGTTCGTGCTTGATAGCGTAGCGGGTTAAGGCCGCGACGTTGTGTAAATTCAGCTTCCGCATGATATTAGTGCGGTGGTTGTCAACCGTTCGAACACTGAGAGTAAGCTTTTGGGCGATTTCTCGTGTCGAATAACTTTCAGCCACTAGTTGAAGCACCTGTTTTTCACGGTTGGAAAGGGATGTAGTTGCTTGGCCAGATTGCGGGTTGCGAATAAGTGTTCGCATAGCAGTTGCCATTTTCGGGCCAATAAAGGTGCCGCCAGCAGAAATGATTTCCAGGCCTTTTTTGAATTCTTGGAAACCATCCATCTTGTCGACGTAGCTTTGTGCCCCAGCAGAAAGCAATTCTCGGATGTTTGTAGGACTTCCTCTTCCAGAGAAGATAAGAACTTTAACAGAGGGGACTGCTGCAGTGAGCTGTTTTAGGACTTCAATCCCGTTTAGGCTGGGAAGCCCCACGTCTAAAACGACAATGTCAGGTTTTATCTCTAAGCAATGCGTCAGGCCCTCTTGGCCATCTCCATACATTCCGGCGATTTCATATCCATGGGTTGACCGAATAAATTCCGAAAGCATTTCTCTGATCGCTGTTTGATCTTCAATTACTACGACTGTTTTCATAAGAGTTTGTTCTTGTGTGACTTCATAACCTCATTACTAGGGAGTATTCTTTGTGACTTCATAAACGGACGCCCGAGGGGAGTACTTAACAAACCTAGGGGGTATTAGTTGTAAAAAAATTGAGTATTTTACAAAAAACGGTGGTTTACATGGGAAAACGGCTGAAGTTTTGGCCCTAAAGGGCTAATTCTCCAATAGAGTGTACCACAGGGAGGGGAAGTGCAGGACACTCCAATGTATTCAGTTTCAACCGGGAAATACCTTAGCTGAGGATATAGCCAGAGGCGACAGATCGGAAGTTATCCACTGTTTCCGCTTCCCATTTTTGATCTTTTCCCAGCTCTTTGGCCATCAAAGCGGCTATTTTTGGCGCTGCTCCCACGCTTGCTTTTGCTCCGAGGAGGAGGGCGCGGGTTCTTCTGGACAGGGCGTCTTCAACAGTTCGAGCCATTTCTTCACGAACGGCCCAGACGATCTCTGCAGCTGTTATGGGAAGTCCCGGGATGACAGGCTGAGCCAGAAGAGGTTCTTCTTTCTCGATCCTGCGGATTTTGCGAGCATCAGCTCCATAAACACCGAGGTGAGGGTCTTCTATCTCTTGTTCAGTCCATCCATGGATCTGTAGGTGGTGGGTTCGGCAGGGGCGACTGTCAAATCCAGCCATTGTCTCTGCTTGGTCGATGGCGTCTTCTGCCATTTTCCGATAAGTGGTCCATTTTCCCCCAGCAATACTGAGTAATCCACTGTCGGATATAAGGATTGTATGGTCACGGGAGATAGCTGCTGTGTTCTCGGCATCACCGACTTTCACAAGAGGTCGGAGACCTGAAAAAACACTGAGGACATCTTCCCGTGTAGGGTCTTTGGTTAGATATCGAGCTGCGTGGGAAAGGAGAAAGTCGATTTCCTCCTCCATGGGCCGAGGCTCAAGTGGCTTTTCGTCGACCGGAACGTCGGTTGTCCCGACGATAGTGCAATCGTGCCAAGGTACCGCAAAAAGGACGCGCCCGTCCTCTGTATGAGGAATCATGATGGCATTTCCTTTTGGGAGAAATTCTTTGGGCAATACGAGATGAGTTCCCTGGCTTGCGGCAATAATAGATGGAGCAGAAGGATCATCTTTTTGACGGAGGTCATCTGAATAGACACCGGTTGCATTGATGATTCCTTTTCCGAATATTTCGTATTGTTCCCCGGTTTCTTCATCAGAAACCACGACACCCTTGATCAATCCTTCTTCTTTGATAAAGCCAGTAACTTTTGTGTAATTGATGGCTGTGCCACCTAGATTGAAGATGGTCTGAGCGAGATTGATTGCTAAACGAGCGTCATCGAATTGTCCGTCGTGGTAGCGAACTCCCTTGACGAGGCCTTCTGGCTCAACAGTGGGAATATGCTCGAGGGTTTCTTCAAGCGAAAGGGTTTTTGAGGGGCTCAACCCGAGTTTTCCCGCGAGTTGATCATACACTTTCATCCCAATGCCGTAGAATGGGCCATCCCACCACCGATAGATGGGAATCACAAACGCCAGGTTGTGGACCAAGTGTGGTGCATTTTGACAGAGCAGACCACGCTCTTTGAGGGCTTCCAAAACCAGGGATATGTTTCCCTGTTTAAGATAACGGACACCGCCGTGGACAAGTTTGGTGCTGCGGCTCGAAGTACCTTTACAGAAGTCGGACTGTTCTAGCAAAAGGACTCGATAACCGCGAGCAGCCGCATCAACTGCTGTTCCCAAGCCAGTGGCGCCTCCCCCTATAACAATAAAGTCCCAAGGGTCGGTTGTATTTTTGATATCTGAAAGTGCGATTTCGCGATTCATGGGAAATGAGAGTAGGGTTAGGTGAGTTTTTCTAATGTTTCCGTTGGAGCGGCCCAGCCAGAAGCTTTTTCGAGTGCTCGTACCCATCCAGATTTTAAGCTCTTTCTCAAGGCAAGATCTGGAGCGGGGGTAAAGGTACGGTCGATTGCTCGAAGAGAGATTATTTCTTGTTGGTTTTTCCAAAATCCGGTGGCCAGACCTGCCAGAAACGCTGCGCCTTGAGCGGTGGTTTCGATGGTTTTGGGTCGAGTGATTGGAATATCTAGGAGATCCGCCTGGGTTTGCATGAGAAGATTGTTGGCACAAGCGCCACCGTCTACCTGAAGCTCACCGATGGGTATACCTGTATCTAATTGCATCGCTTCCAGGACATCGCAGGTTTGCAGGGAGATCGCTTCGAGGGCTGCTCTGGCGATATGGGCGGCTGTTGTCCCTCTGGTCATTCCCAACAGGGTTCCACGTGCATATGGATCCCAGTGGGGCGCTCCCAAACCGGCAAAGGCCGGGACGAGAAAGACGCCGTCGGAGGTAGGGACACTTTGAGCCAGCGCTTCGATTTCAGAGGATTTCTTTATGATACCGAGGCCATCTCGAAGCCATTGAACGATGGCTCCGCCCATGAAGATACTGCCTTCGAGTGCATAGGTGATGTCTTTCCCAACTTTCCAGGCAACGGTTGAGATAAGGTTGTGTTCGGAGAGAATCGGTTGGTTTCCCGTATTGGAGAGAACAAAACATCCGGTCCCATAGGTATTTTTGGCGTTTCCGGGTTTAAAACAGGTTTGGCCGAAGAGGGAAGCCTGTTGATCTCCCGCCATACCGGCGATTGGAACGTTGGCGAGCGAGGATGGGTTGGTAGCATAGCCATAAACCTCACTACAGGATTTTACTTCTGGTAGAATGGACTGAGGAATATCTAGGATCTGTAAGATTTCTTCGTCCCATTCTCCGGTATGAATATCCAAAAGTAGAGTCCTTGAGGCATTTGAGATATCTGTTACATGCTGTTGGCCTTCTGTGAGCTTCCATACCAGCCAACTATCAATCGTGCCAAAGGCGAGTTCTCCCTTCTCGGCTTTGGTTCTAGCGCCCTCAACATTGTCCAGTATCCATTTTAGTTTTGTCCCGGAGAAATAGGGATCGAGGAGTAGACCTGTTTTTTGGCTAAAAAGTGGTTCAAGATTCTCACTTTTAAGTTTTTCGCAAAAGGCCGCAGTCCGCCTATCCTGCCAAACAATGGCGTTTGTGATAGGTTCTCCAGTCTTTCGATCCCAAACGACCGTTGTTTCCCTTTGGTTGGTAATACCTATTGCGGAGATATCTTTGGCTGAGAGTTTCTGAGACGATAGGACTTCGGCAATGACAGCGCTTTGGCTTTGCCAGATCTCATTGGGATCGTGTTCGACCCATCCTGGTTGAGTAAATATTTGGTTAAACTCTTTTTGGGCGACAGCTAGAATGTTTGCCTGATGGTCAAAGAGGATAGCACGGGAACTGGTGGTCCCTTGATCAAGTGAAAGAATGGTTTTCATTCGTAGTGCCCATTACACTAGATGAAATAGGCGCGATGTGAACATTTTAGTTTGCCTAATCAATGGTCCTTGTTTTTTCGATCTACATGAAAGGGGGTGGGTTTGTTTCGAAAGAAACATTTTTTGTAGCGGGACGTCTCTAGAAACTGTCTCAAAAAAGGTAATGTTTTGTGTTGGTTAGCCGACTTGACCCTTTTGAAAGAACAAATCATTTTATTCAGCCATGAAGTCACATAAATTTTCCACCCGTCGTTCTGCTTTTACCCTTGTTGAGATGTTGTTGGTCATCGCGTTGATTGCGATTTTGGCCGGAGTTGCGATAGTAAATGTGGATAAAATTTTTGGCCAGAATCAAGAATCCATTGCGAGCATCTTTGTTTCTCAATCGATGAAAGCGCCTCTGACTAGTTACCGTATCAATATGGGATCTTATCCTAGCACAGCAGAAGGGATACGGGCTCTGTTAACAGCACCATCAAGCAAGGCTGGTCGGTGGAAGGGACCTTATTTAGATGTAAAAGGAAATAAGGTACCAGAAGACCCATGGGGAAACCCTTATCAATATCGTTATCCGGGAACGAGAAACACCGGAGGTTATGATTTATACTCATGGGGATCGGATGGGGTAGAATCGGATGATGATGTCGGGAATTGGTAAAAGGACTATTTGAAAGAGGGGGGAAAGTAAGAGATGAGAGATTTACCAAAGCAGCAACGAATTGAACACAGTAGACATTGTGGTGCGTTCTCTTTGGTTGAGATCTTGTTGGTTATCGCGTTGCTGGCTCTTTTCAGTTCACTCTTTGTTCTCAATCTGGATTCTTTGATTGCACAGGGAGAGGCAGATTCATTGGAGAGTGAGTTCTGGAGAGCCTCCCGAGAAGCCCGGACATTGGCCTTGTACGAAAGATCGCCTCAAACTCTCCGGTTTGATGAGGAGGCGATTGCCTTTACCATTAATGGAGCCAAGGGAGAAAAAAAGTTCTCCATTAATACGAAGGATTGGTCTGAAGAGAGTCGAGCCGATGTAACGTTCACTCAACGTTTGGCAGATGATAGTTATAGTTTGGTCCAGGGGAATTTGGTCACAACAAAGGAGATACCATTTGTAAGGTTCTTTCCTGATGGGACGTGTATGCCTTTTCTCATTGAGATAAACGTGGGTGAGAGTGAACGAACAATTGAAGTGGATCCGTGGACTGGGGCGGAGCTTCTTTCCACAGAAGGATTGGAGACTTGACTCGATGAAAGAGAAACACCTTTCAGGCAAGTTAGCCTTCACCTTGTTGGAAGTGTTATTGGCACTCGCCTTATTTTCGATATCGGTGGTTGTTTTGAGCGCTTCTTTTGTGAACGTTCTTAACAGTATCGAGGCCGTTAAAGTGGACCAGACTCTTGAGCAAGAAATGGCTTTTGTCCGGGCGGAGGTCTTAATGGCTCCTGACTTGGATATCCTGGAAGAAGGTGGAGAGGTTTTGACGGCAGGGCTTGGTTTTGCCAGATGGGAAGCGATTGCGGAGCCGACTGAGGTGGCGGATCTCTTTGAGGTGAACGTGAAAGTAACGTTTGAGGGGCGTGATGAGGTGCCAGAACGAGTGATTGAACAGTCTTTGATCCTCTTACGCCCGTCATGGTCCGATCCTCTGGAAAGGGAGGAGCTGAGAGAAATTACCAGGGAACGATTAGCGGAAGATCATTTGAGGAGCCGCCCACTATGACTAGGCGTACGACAGGCAATCGAGGAGGGTTTACACTGGTGGAAATTCTTTTGGCAGTGACGATTGGTGCTTGGGTGATTGTTGCAGCCACAACCTTCGTCTTTTCCATGGGAGAATTGTGGGGACGTGGAGGAGAAGATCGTTTATTTGATCGGCATGTCAGAGGCGTGAGTCGTTTCCTTGAAAGCTCTTTTCGGGAAGCTGCGAATGGGATGCAAGCTTCATCCGGTCAGGGTGAGGAAGGTGGTCCAATTTCCTGGAGAGCTCCGGCAGGCTCCGGTTTTACGAATGAGGAGTTACTAACCTTTGAGCTTCCTCAAAGCCCTGGGCTTTTGGTTTGGCCTGATGAACCGCTGCCGTATGTGGTTTGTTCGTTACGCCTAGATCCTAGTGAGGGTTTATTTCTTCTGTGGAAATCACGGCTGGAAATAGACTTTGAGGATGAATCTCCAAGGGAGACTCGTATATCTCCGTTTGTTCGGGAGATATCCTACTTTTACTATGATGAGGGGGTGGATTCTCCAACTTGGGAAGAGAATCAAGATCCGTTAACGGATACACAAAGGCAGCCGCTTTTGCCGGATCGGGTTCGATTGACTTTTGAGTATGAGAACCTGACTCGGACGGCAGATTTAGTTCTTCCAAAACTGGTATCGGGGGTACCTTTGTACTGATATGAGAGGAGATCAGAGAGAGATGTTTAGCCAAAAAGTAAAATGGAAAGGTTCCCTAAATACCAGGAGGGTTTCTCGTCGGGAGGGATCTGTTTTACTCTTGATTTTGGTGATGATCGTGGTCGTGAGCTTTGCTCTGATTGAATTTACAGAACAAGGGCTTTCTGAAATTGCGGGAGAAGGCTATTATGTTGAGCGAAGCAATCTCAGGACGGAGGCCTATTCGGCGCTTGAAACAACACTAGCTGTCATCGCAGATGTCATTGCAATCGATGGGTCATTACAAGCACCGCTTCAGGGTTGGGATGATCCCTTGGCGTATGCTGGTGTTCGTTTAACGGAAGGGGTAACCGCATCGATTCTCTATACGGATGAATCGGCGAAGCTCCCTCTGAATTCATTGGATGAAGGGACGCTGTATCTTTTGTTTACGGAAATGGAGTTTGATGTAGAGGATAGTCTCAAACTGACGAATGCTCTGCTGGATTGGATCGATGAGGATGATGCAACCCGTATCGACGGAGCAGAGCTGGATGAGTATGGTTTAGAGGAAATGCCTTTTGCTGCCTCAAATCGTCCGATACGGCGACTGGAAGAGCTTTCTATTGTCGATGGTTTTCGATCCCTCTTTTTTACTGAAGAAGGTCACCCCAATGAGTTTTATTCCCAATTTTCAGAGTCGGTTTCTCCTTATGGAAATATGTCGATTAATGTCAATAGAGCATCAGAGTTGGCACTTACTTCCTTAGGTGGTTTAAGTGAACTACAGATAGAAGCGATTGTGGACTATCGTTCCGGAATGGATGGTATTGTGGGAACGGAAGATGACCGCTATTTTGCCTCCCAGGAAGAATTATTAGAGGTAATTGTGGAAATGCCTGAAGGAAATGCGCTTAGTGTAACTTCAAAGGTGATTTCGATCGAAATTCAGGTTACCGAGGGGAATGCCGATTTCTCTCTTAGAGCAGTTATCTCTCTCGATGGGTCTGGCTCATTTGAAGACTCTTCTCAGACAACCCAGAAAGATTCCACATCTCCTTCTCAAACAACACCTTCCGGCCAATCTAATTACCCATTTGTCTTTTTGGAGCTTACAGAGAACGTAGCGATCAACGAAACGATTGCCTCTCCAGAGAATTTCTCATCAGATCCGCCAGCTTAATGCCTTTAATCCCCGATAAATTTACGAGTTTACTCGAAGTCAACCCTCTTCAGGTTGAATATATCAGAGGGGATCGTTTCTTTGTTCGTCAAGTCTCTGTCCCCAAGGGGCTGAAGGGACAGGAGCTCGATGGATTCATTGAGTTATCTTTGGAAGAGAGGTCTCCTTTCCCGATGGAACGCCTTTTTTACGGGTTTTATGTCTGTGAGATAAGTGAATCGGCCGTGATCTATGCTGCATACAAACGTTGTTTTACCGCTGAAGAAATGCAGAAATGGGAAAGGTTAGAGTTTGTCCTTCCTGATTTTTTCCCGCTCCTGGGGCTTACTTATGAGAGTGATACGATTACGATGGTGGTGAGTGATGCTTCTTTATCAGCCTTGTCCTTCCAAGCAGGGCAGGTGTTACCTCAGGAAGTTGTGAGTCGGGCGCTTTCGGACCCTTTGGATATTGAGGCTGTAAAGCAGCAGTTAATAGATCTTTTAGGTGGGTTGAAGAGTCGCCCTGTTGTTTTATATGCGCCGGACGCAGAGGGCAACCCGAGTGAAGAGAAAGGCATGTATCGATTGCCTTTTATTAAACCGAAGGAGACCGATGTTGATCCTGTGGAGATTGAGCAGGCCGAGGACATTTTATGGAGGGGTGATTTGCGGGATGCGTCTTTTATCACTTCCAAGAGACGACAGAAGAGATTGAATCAAGGCGTTTGGAAGGTTGCCTTGGGTCTGGTTGTCATAATGGGATTATTTGCTTTGGGCGAAATTTTGATGCTGGGAGGTAAGGCCTATGTGAAGTATTTGGACAAAACAACGATGGGAAGAGAGGCAGAGGTTACAGAAATCGAAGAGAAAAAAAGCGTTGTGCAAGAGTTGGAGAACTTTGAACGGAGCAATCTCATCCCGTTTGACATGATTTCAGCCATCAGTCCGGTATTACCCCGATCTATTCACTTCACACGATTGAAAACTGCTGGGCGAAACAGCTTGGAGATTGAGTGCAAAACGACAAATCTAGCAGAGGTAACGACCTATAAAAATGGGCTGGAAGGTCTGTTAAAGATAGAGTCAGCGGAAGTTCGAAATTTGCAGTCTGCCGGTGGAGAAGGCTCTTTTATTTTGATGGTCAATTTCAAAGCGGATGCCTTTGAAGTATCAAGAAATCAGCTACAGAATGATGGTGCGGTAACGGTAACCGAGGGAGAGTTACTAGAGGCAGTAAAAGGAGGTCGGAATGAATCTTAAGAAAATAGAGAAGTCCGCTAAACCATTGTTTCTCGGAATGTCCTCAAGGGAGAAGATCCTCTTTTTATTGATTTTGGTGGTTGGAGCTGGTTTTTGGGCTTTGTCGTTGAGTGGCCGATTTGATCAATTTTCATCACATCTGAAAGGGTTGTGGGCGATTGATCAAAATCAACGTGCGACATTGGATGAAAAGGAGATCACTGAGATAGCTTTTGCCGCTTCATTGGGTAACCTCGATGTGGAGGTGTTGCCCAATCAGAATGAGGTGTTTGGAAAGATCGATACGCTGATAACGCAATTTGGTATGGAATATAAATTGGATGCTCCAAAACGCAAAGTAAGAGATGCTTTGTCTTTTAACACATACAGTTTAAAAATAAATAAGACCCAATACGATACTTTGATGAAATTTACCCAAGCAGTAAGTGATCAATTTCCGTATGTGAATCTTGATGATTTACAGATTGTGCCCGATAGTCGAAATCCGCGACTTTTGGATGCTCGTATGCGTCTCAGTGCTATAGAATTTAAAAAATGATTTTTCAGGAAACTTAATCGGACCAATCCTATGAAGCGATTTATCAATAAAAGAATCCTCTGCTATTCAATGGCGTTCTCGCTGTTGATAACCCCATTGTTGGCTCAGGAAACCGCTCCGACCGAGGGTAGTCCTGTTGAATCTAAAACCGAGATGGTTGATAGACTGACGTTTCGGGAAGAATCACTGGATCAAATTCTGGATTTGCTGCAACGATTGACCGGGCGTTCGGTTATCCGACCTCAAGCTTTGCCTGCTCCTACCTTCACTTTTGATAGTGTTAAACCTTTAACAAAAGAAGAAGCAATTCTCGTTCTGGAGAGTCTTTTAACGGTCAATGGTATTGGGGTAACACGAATGAATGATAAGCTGATCAAGGTCGTCCCGATCCAGCAGATCCGGACGGAAGCTCCGGAGTTAGTTATCGGTTCCTTAAAGGATCGGCTGGCTAGTGGTCAGGTAGTCAGTAAACTGTTTAGGCTGAAATATTTGGACTCCGGTACCTTTCAGACACAGATTCAGCCATTTCTGAGTCCTGCTTTTAGTTCGATTATTCCTTTCCAAAATTCCAATGCCGTTATCGTTACAGATACCATTAGTAATCTGCAGCGATTGGAGTATGTCGTGAGTGAGGTGGACATACCGTCTCGTCTGAATATTAAGACGAAATTTTATACCCTGCAGTATGCGACTGCCAGTGAAGTGGCTCAGCAGCTAAAATCGTTGATAGACTCTGCCCGCAGTGGATTCGGGACACAGCAGACTCCACAACAATCTCGCCAGGCTGGACCTAGTCCGAGACCAGCAGCTGTTGGGGCGAATGCGGCACGGGATGCTTCATTACAAGCGGTTCTCGGTAGTAATATTTCAATCAATTCAGATGACCGAACGAACCAATTGATCCTCATCACGGATCCGTTAACCATACCATTCTTTGATGATATTATTGAAAAGCTGGACATAACAGCGGAAGCATCGACCAAAATTGAAGTGATTCGTTTGCAACATGCCGATGCCGCGGAAATGGCTTCTTTGTTGAGTAGTTTTGTTTCCGGACGTTCGGGATCGTCTAGCAGCGCAAGCGGGAATGTCAGCCTCGCAAACACATCGGGTAGCGGTCGAAATAGTACGTTTAGGCAGAACGAGCAGACAAATAGTAATAGTCAGAGGCAGCCGCAATCCCGCTTGGCTCAGACGGTTCAAGCTGCCGTTGAAGATCGAGGTAGCCAGTTTAGTGACTTTATGACGATTGTAGCGGACGAGCGGAGTAATGCACTTATCATCTCGGGCACAAATAATGACCTGGAATTGATGACGGGTATTGTCCAAAAAATCGATGTACTTCTGGCTCAGGTTCTAATCGAAGTCGTGATTGCGGAAGTCAATTTGAACGATAGCAGTGATAGAGGTATCGATAGCTTTGGCGTGAGTTACACCAATGATGGCAGTGGTACGGAAACCTTTTCGAATGTAAGCGGGAAACTCGGCCCATTGTCAGTTACTAATGGCACGGCCATTTTTTCCGGAGGTGAATTATCCAGCTGGGGTCTTGATGCTGTTTTCAATGCCGCAAAAACTAATTCGAACGTGAAGGTCCTCTCGGCTCCTCAGATTGTCACCACTCATAATAAGGAAGGGTCGATTATCGTTGGTGAATCACGCCCCATTATTACTTCGAGCCAAACATCGATATCCGGAGGGGATACCACCCGGTCGAATGTGCAGTTTCAAGATATAGGCATAGAGCTTAAAGTAAAACCCTTGATTGGACCAAATAATGTGATTCAACTCGAAATTGATCAAAAGATCGATGATGTTGTTGGACAGGTAACCATTGATGGAAATGATCAGCCAATCATTGGTCGGAAACAGGCGACTTCCTTTGTCAGTGTTAAAAGCGGGGAGATGGTTGTTCTGGGAGGCCTTCGATCTATTCGTGATGAGAAGAGCAAAGGACGCATGTTCATCCTGGGTCAAATTCCTATCATACGTGAACTCTTTACCAGAAGAGGGAAAAGTTATGATGTGAAGGAGCTTCTGGTCTTCATTCGGCCGGTTGTTATCCGGACGACAGAGGATGCCACGAGTGATGCGGAAACTCGATTGGATTCCTTGATGGAAAGTGAAAAAATCAAAGAATTCATGGACCCTTCAAAGGAGGAGGGAGAAGAGGAAAAACAGACGGAGGATTAGGCGATGAAACCGAAATTTTATAGATTTCTACAATGTAGAGTGCTCTTTATTCATTTGATGATGACTACATGTCTTTGGGCTCAAGATGCTTCGAGGAGTTCTCCTTTTCTTCCTGCTGATTTTGAAAAGGGAACTGAGGCTCCGCCTGCAACAGGTCCTTTGGAAAGAATGGAACTTAGAGGGCTTCTGATGGTCGATGGGATCTATTCCTTCAGTCTGTTTGATACTTCTATTGGGAAAGGTTTCTGGGTCGATCTTCATGAATCAGAACATGGCGTAACAGTGGTTAACTATGACGAAGTGACTGAACGTGTTACCTTAGAAGGAAGTGGTGAAACAAGAAGTCTGAAGTTGAAAGAGGCAAAAATCATTGCGTTAAAAGTAACGCCTCTTGCTCCAGGGCAAACGCAACCTGCTGCTACACCACAGGGAGGACAGACCGAAGGAACGATCAGCCAACTTTCAAATGATCAAGTGCGCGACAGGATGAAAAATGTTGCGCAAGAAATTCGCAGAAGGAGGGCGGCCCGGCGGGCGATCATCGAAAAAAACAGAGCCGCCAATCCTCAGAAGAATCAGTAGAAATTGGAACCAAGGGATTCATTCTTGAAATCGATCTATGACAACCTCTGAACCAGACATCAGCCAACTAGCATGCTTGGAATCCTTATCGGAAGAGCAACGCAATGAACTGGATGCAGCCCCAAGATCCGAAAAGATTCAGCTGCTTGCGGGTTATCTGGAAAATTCGGAAGACGAGGCTGTTCAACGATTGTCTGAAGATTCAGGTTTAGCCTTGGGCGATGCGGATGTATTTGATCTGGATGTGCTGCTGAGTCTTCCGATTCGAATCGTGAATGAGTACCATATTGTTCCCTTAGAAAACACTGGTGATGAACAGTCCCTGGTATTGGCAACGAGTTGGCTCCCTAATCGGGATATGGATGATTGGATTTTTGCCACTTCAGGAAAGGAAGTTTCATGGCGGTTGGCCTCTCCGGAGAAAATCACAAAGTTCATCACAGCTAATCTTGGAGTAGGCGCTGAAAGTCTGGATGAATCGATGGATCTCATGGCGGATTCTTCTGCCGCAGAAGAGGATGAAGAAGACGAAAACGCTGCTATCATACGGTTTGTAAACCAGGTGGTTAGCCAGGCGATAGAGGATGGAGCGACAGATATTCATTTTGAGCCTCAGGAGGAGACGCTTCGGATCCGCTACCGGATTGACGGATTGTTAGTAGCTGTTCCAGTTCCGGAAAATCTTAGGCGATTTCAGGATGCGATTACCTCCCGTTTGAAAATCATGGCAAAGCTCAATATTTCGGAACGGCGGCTTCCTCAGGATGGGCGTATCAATTACAAGACGGGAGGTAACACACTGGATATTCGTCTTTCTACGATTTCAACAATGTATGGAGAAAGTGTTAGCTTACGTTTGTTGAATAAAAAGAGTGAACCCCTCTCGTTGGAACAATTGGGACTTCCGGAAGAAGATCAGGAGAAGGTAGATAGTGTCTTAGCCCTTCCGCATGGGATTATCCTCGTCACGGGGCCAACGGGCTCAGGTAAGTCGACATCCTTGAATGCATTTATTCGGCAGATTAATTCAACGGATCAACGCATCATTACGATTGAAGACCCTATTGAATATGAGGTTCCCGGGGTCAATCAGATCCAAGTTCGCCCTGAGATAGGATTTGATTTCGCCGATGCACTCCGGCATGTGCTTCGTCAGGATCCCAATATCATTATGATTGGGGAAATCCGCGATAAGGACACGGCAGATATTGCGATCAGGGCCTCCTTAACGGGGCATTTGGTTTTCAGCACCATCCACACGAATGATGCTCCGGGTGCGGTAACTCGGTTAGTCGATATGGGTATCGAACCTTTCCTGATTGCCTCGAGTATTGAGATGGTCATCGCGCAGCGGCTGGTCAGAAGACTTTGTGATGATTGCAAAAGAATGGTTCCGATAGATCCAATCAGTTTGCGCAATTCTCTGGCTGCATTGGATATTGATCCGGAGGAGATAAATGGAGTCACTCACTTACCGGAACCGACTGGCTGCGAAAACTGCCGTCAGCTTGGTTATCGTGGCCGTCTCGGGCTTTTTGAAATCTTGCGAGTGGACGAACACTACCATGATCTGATTGTGCGTAGAGAGTCGGCCAGAGCGATTAGGAAGCTTGGATTGGAGCAAGGCATGAGAACTCTGGAACAATCCGGCTGGATGCAGGTAAAAAGAGGCCTTACGAGTCTGGAAGAAGTGATTCGTGTCGTATCGATGAGCCAAGGAAACGAGGAAGAATGAAAATGCTCTTCTTGAGATTTGAGCGATGGCCGTTTGGAGATTTCCTGTAATTGATGAGTAACTTTGCATACATAGCCAAAGATCCGGCTGGAGTGGAAAAGAAAGGAAGCCTGGAGGCGGATTCGCGGAAAGCGGCTATCCGGGAATTGGCGCGGATGCAGTTAACACCTGTTCGTCTGGATGAGCGTCTTACATCAGCTTCTGGAAATTCGGCGAGTAGTGGAGACTGGAAACAATTGTTCAGTAGGGGGCAGAAAGGTTCTTCCTCTGGTGAAAAGTCTTTGGGCCGTCGGCAAATGCTGCCCTTCCTTCGGTCTCTTTCAGAACTAATTGGCTGTGGTATGCAGATGGGCGATGCCATTCGTTTGATGGGAAAACGTTTGAGTGATGTTCGGCTGCGATCTCTGGCGAACGCTATGTGGAGCCAGTTGAGCCAAGGGAAATCGTTGTCGGGAGGGATGCTCGAGTATTCCTCTGTCTTTGATGAATCGTCCATCAGCTTGGTCGAGGCAGGTGAAGCAACGGGAAATCTTTCGGATATTCTGAAGCGCCTGGTTGTTGACCTCGAAGAGAAAAAGGAAATTAAAGGGAAGATTCTGACGGCATTGGCTTATCCTGTTTTTATCGTTTTTGTTGCGATCGCAGTTGTTCTTGTTTTCCTATTTTTCCTGCTTCCACGTATTCAATCATTGCTGACGTCCTTGGGTGAAAAACTACCGCTATCGACACGACTTTTAATAGATTTTTCTGAATTCATGCTAAGCTATGGCATTTTTATTTTGGGTGCTATGGTCGGTGGAGTCGTTGCGCTTTGGGCTTGGCGAAAAACAGATAAGGGGCGCCTCTTTTTGGATGAAAAGTTTCTAAAATTTCCTTTGATTGGTGCGTTCTTGCGTGATTCAAACATCTTGAATCTTTCACAGACATTGTCCCTGCTTTTGGAGAATGGCATTACGACCATCACTGCATTGGCGATGACCGAACGGACCATCAATAATCTAACCATCCGTAAGAGTTTCAATGAGGCTCGGGCAAAAATTGCAGAGGGGGCGTCTATTTCGGGTGCCTTTATGGCTACTGGTTACTTTGTGGATATCGTAATCGATATTGTTACCGTGGGAGAAAATACAGGAAACGTTGTCCCGAGCTTGAAAGAAGTGGCCCGTTATTATGGGAAGAAACAAAACCAGCAGATTAAAGCGTTTACCGGCCTGATTTCAATTGGGGTCCTGCTGATCGCTTTTGTCTTTGTTGGACTGATTGCGTTTGGTATTATTTCGAGTGTTTTCCAGCTGAGCTCGAGTCTTACGGTTAAGTAAAACGAATAAGACACCAGGTTTCATCACTGGATATTGGGCCTTGCGGGAGAGGGGAGTTCTCTTTTTAGTCCTTTTCGTCTTATGCCCAATACGTTCGGTAAGTTATTTAGAATCACTACCTGGGGTGAAAGCCATGGTGGTGGTGTTGGTGTGGTGATTGACGGTTGTCCACCAAACCTTCCTCTTTCTGTTGAAGAAATTCAGGCAGAGCTGGACCGTCGTAGGCCCGGCCAAAGCGATATTTCAACGCCCCGAAAGGAGGCAGATATGGTCATAATTCTCTCAGGATTATATGAAGGGAAAACGACCGGGACACCCATTTCGATGATGGTCCACAATCAGGATCAACGACCGGAAGCTTATGAGGAGATGAAGGCGAAGTACCGACCTTCTCATGCTGACTATACTTACCAAACAAAATACGGTATTCGTAATCCTGAAGGTGGTGGTCGTTCTTCTGCACGCGAAACCATTGGGCGAGTTGCAGCGGGTGCTATCGCCAAAAAGATTCTCCGATTGGCTGCTAAGGTCGAGGTGATCGCCTACGTTTCGCGTATTCATGATATTGAAATGCCAGAGATAGGAAAAGCGCCTTCACTTAAAGCCGTTGAGGCGACAGCTGTGCGCTGCCCTCATTCAGCAACCGCAGAAAAGATGATTGAACGGATCAAGTCGGTTCGATCAGAGGGAGATTCTGTTGGAGGGCTCATTGATTGTCGAATTTCCAATGTTCCACTGGGCTTGGGTGCTCCGGTGTTTGATCGCCTGGAGGCGGATTTGAGCAAAGCGATGCTTTCGTTACCTGCCACCAAAGGGTTTGAAATTGGTAGCGGGTTCGATGGCACTCTACTTAAGGGTTCAGAACACAATGACCTCTTTGAAGTTCGAGATGGCTCCATTCGAACCAAGACAAATCGCTCTGGAGGTGTCCAAGGAGGAATCAGCAATGGCGAAGAAATTTACTTCCGAGTGGCTTTTAAGCCAACGGCCACAATTTTGCGGGCTCAAGAAACGGTTGATACCGAAGGAAACGAAACAGAACTGATCGGTCGTGGTCGCCATGACCCCTGTGTTGTCCCGAGAGCAGTGCCGATTGTAGAGTCAATGGCGGCGCTTGTTTTGGTGGACCACTGGATGCGGCAAGAAGCCCAGAATCGATGCTTCTCTTTTGAGGGGTAATCTGTTTCTTGGAGACTTTTAAGATGTCTGTTCCTCTTCTATATGTGTTTTTGGGTTCGACTGGTTCTGGGCGAAGAGATGTCGCTGTTGATCTGGTCGAGTTTGGTCTGGAGCCCGATGAAAAGGCTGTAATTCTTGTTGCCGAAACTGAAGAACCGTATGGCGAGGCCGCTGCTCACACAACTCCTGTTCTTAAGTGGGAGAGGGGTGCGGAAGGAATTGAAGCCACTGTTCCACCTGAAACATCTCAGATTTTTATGTTGGTTAACGGGAGAGAGAACCCTGTTGATCAGCTGGAAGCGATCAAGGAATGGATTGATAGCGGAGCAGTCCGATTTGGACGTATCCTAACGGTCATAAACTCAGCACTGTATGCGGAGACTCCAGGGCTGGACGATTGGTATGACGCTTGTATCCATTTTTCAGATGTAGTGCTGCTCAACAATCGCACAGGTGTTTGTGGGAAATGGATTTCGTCCTTTAAAAAACGACAGCAGGAGAAATTTATGCCCTGCTTGATTGAATTGGTCAAAAAAGGCAAAGTGGGCAACCCAGCACTAGTCCTCGACCCTGAAGGGAGGCGCCTCTCTCTCGCTTTTGAGGAAACTGATGAGACGTATGATTTTGATGAAGGCGATGAGGAGGAAGATGAAATCTCCGTCGATCCTTATTTTGAAAGATCGCCCTCAGGCCAGCGAGTGATGGTAATCCCGGATGTCCGGAATTACCTTAAGCTTTAGGGTTGTCTTAGTTAGCTGCCGCTACGGCTGCGACAAACTTTTCTGCTTTCCCGCGAATGGTTGCCCAGTCCTTGTTTTTAAGAGATTTACCATCGACCAAAGCACTTCCAGCAGCAGTTGCGGTAGCGCCTGCATTGAGGAAATCTCCGATTGTCTCAGGCGTAACACCACCTGTTGGAACAAGATCGATATGGGGAAGAGGGGCCTTGACTGATTTGATGTAAGCGGGGCCAAAAAACTCTGCTGGGAAGACCTTAACCGCATCTGCTCCAGTTTCCCATGCTTGAACGATTTCAGTCGGTGTCAGGGCGCCACAAAAAACCGGAATCGAGTAACGACGGCAAACTTTGATAACGTCGGGACGAAGGGCAGGGGTTACCAGAAAGCGAGCGCCAGCCAAGATCCCAGCTCTGGCGGTCTCTGCATCGAGAACCGTCCCCAGTCCAAAGATGAAGTCTGGTAGGGCAGCAGAGACTTCTCCTAACACGCGGAGTGCTCCAGGGGTTGTCATTGTCAATTCAATGCTGGTCAAGCCGCCATCTGCCAGGGCCTTGGCGCAGTCCAAGACGCCGTCTGCAGAATTTCCTCTGATGATGGCGATAACTTTTTCTGATCGGATTTTATTGAGAATAGCTTCTTTGTCCATGAGTGGGGATACTTATCACCTGAAAAGAGGAAACCCTGCAAATCAAAAACCAATCCGGAATTTGACTTGATCTGCTCGTAGATTACTCGAGACTGATCACCTTTCCCACGCCGAGGTGGCGGAATTGGTAGACGCGCTAGACTCAGAATCTAGTGTCCGCAAGGACGTAGGGGTTCGAGTCCCCTCCCCGGCACCACTTGATTGTGATAA
>CAXMUM010000001.1:0-21337 GCA_964196585.1 uncultured Opitutaceae bacterium | reverse complement strand
CTATGAGTGATCTGAGATTAGAGACAGGGTTGGCCAAAGCAGGTGTTTCGTCTGCGAAACAGCATCTATTTTTTTGTATCGGGCCTGATTGTTGTAACATGGAAAAGGGTCAGGTGTTATGGGCTCACATCAAAGAGAAACTTAAGGGAGCAGCGATTCCCGTCATGCGATCGAAAGTAGGCTGCTTACGTATTTGTTATAAGGGGCCGTGGTTGGTGGTTTATCCAGAGGGCATCTGGTATGGGGAAATGACTCCCGAACGGTTTGATCGAATTTTGCAGGAACACTTGATCGGTGGTTCTCCAGTGAAGGATTGGGTAGTCGTCCAGAATGAGCTGGAGGATTTGTCGGAACACTCTTCCTGATTTTACAGGGCGACTGACTGAAGCCTTTTCAAAAAAAGGCCCCTGATTAAGGAGGCCTTTTGGAAAGTTACCTGAATATCTTTAACCGATTACTTAAAGAAGATCTGCCACCATGGACTTCTCTTCTTTGAGTTCGGTTTCGGTTTCGGTTATCTTGCTTTGGCCAAAGTCATTCACAGGAACATCCTGAATGATTTGATAGGTAATGCCATCACTGCGAATAGGGAAAGAGTAAATGAGTCCTTTTTCGATACCATAGCTGCCATCGGAGCAGACACCGACACTGAAGCAATCGCCTTCTGCTGTTGGCGTTGTTAATGCTTTCACTGTGTCGATCGCTGCATTGGCTGCGGATGCGGCTGATGAAAGCCCCCGCGCTTTGATAATCGCGGCACCTCTTTGCTGGACAGTAGGGATAAATGTATCCGCAAACCATGCTTCATCGGTAATGACTTCTGTTGTTGGCTTGCCATCGATGGTAGCGTTGTAAAAATCTGGATACATGGTGGAGGAATGATTTCCCCAAATGGCCAGGTTCTTAACTTGGGAGGATTGAACACCTGCTTTTTGGGCGAGCTGGGTTTTAGCTCTGTTTTCATCCAAACGTGTCATAGCAAACCAGCGGTCTGCTGGGATGTCTTTTGCATTGTTCATTGCTATGAGGCAATTGGTGTTGCAGGGGTTTCCGACGACGAGGGTGCGGATATCCGAAGCGGCATTGGCTGCAATGGCCTTTCCTTGTCCGATGAAGATCTTGCCGTTGATTCCCATTAGGTCTGCACGTTCCATGCCAGCTTTCCGAGGGACACTGCCGACGAGCAGCGCCCAGTTTACCCCGCGGAAACCTTCATCGAGATCCGTTGTGGGAACTGTTCCAGCCAATAGAGGGAAGGCACAGTCCTGGAGCTCCATGACAACTCCTTCAAGGGCCGGAAGGGCCGGAGGAATTTCGATCATGTGAAGAATGACCGGTTGCTCGGGACCAAAAACAGCTCCGGAAGCAATGCGGAAAAGCAGGGAATAACCAATCTGACCGGCAGCGCCGGTCACAGCGACTCGAATAGGAGTTTTCATTGTAGTAGTATAGATGTATGAGCTTATTTTGAGCACGCAAAAAAGGTTCTTTATTGCGCGTTATTTGAAATGCTTTTAAGCTTAAGAAGTAAATCGTGAGGCAAGTGAATGATGGGTGGTTCGAATGAGGGACTCAGTGGTTTCCCAGTCGATGCAGCCGTCGGTAATGGATACCCCATGTTTGAGTTCATTGAGAGGGGCAGGAAATTTTTGGCTACCGGCGCTGAGGTTGCTCTCAAGCATAGCGCCAATGATAGAGGTATTGCCCGAGGTCATTTGGGAAAGGACTTCGGTAAGAACTTCAGGCTGTTTTTCAGGTAGCTTTCCGCTGTTCTCGTGGCTGCAGTCCACCATGATAGCCGGAGGGAGTTTCGCTTCTATCAGGTCTCTTTCTACTTTATCGATATCTGAGGCCGCGAAGTTGGGCCCCTGGGTGCCACCGCGAAGAACCATGTGGCAGTTCGGATTGCCTTGAGTGGTCACAACAGATGCCTGCCCGTCCTGATTGATTCCGAGGAAGGTTTGCGAGTGACTAGCGGCACGGATTGCATTGATTGCGGTATGAAGGTTGCCATCCGTTCCATTTTTAAATCCTAAAGGCATGGAAAGACCCGAAGCCATTTGGCGGTGTGTTTGGGACTCAGTTGTTCTAGCCCCGACGGCTGACCAGCAAATGAGATCTGCAATGTACTGTGGAGTGATGGGATCGAGTAGTTCAGTGGCTGTTGGCAAACCGAGATCCACAATGTCTCGAAGAAAAGTCCGGGCGGTCCGGAGGCCTGCTTCGATATCACCCGAATTATCAAGATGCGGGTCCATGATGAGCCCTTTCCATCCCATTGAGGTGCGGGGTTTCTCAAAGTAGACCCGCATGACGAGCATGATCCTGTCTGAAACTTCTTCGGCAAGTCTTGCCAGGCGTTGCCCATATTCGAGCCCAGCTTTTGTATCATGAATCGAACAGGGACCAACAACGAGGAGAAGTCGTTTGTCGTCACCAAAGATGATGCGATGGATTTCCTGCCGGGCTTGCAGGATAAATTGAGACTGAGGGGCTGTTCTAGGAATATCACGAAGCAGCTCTCCCGGTTTGGAGAGAACCCTGTTTTCCAATACATTAATATCCGATGTGTTATGCACGGCGGAGGAGTGTCAGAATGGGAAGGAGGGCTGTCGAGGGGGAAGTTTGGAAATTTCCCTGGATTTTTAGATTTAGACTGCTTCTCAGAGAAAGCTTTGGGATTTGGGCAAAGAAAAGGCGGGTCACCTACCCCTAAGTGACCCGCCATTGCTTTCTTAGTTACCCCAAGCTTCCGCTAGGCGGAAGAAGATGGAAAAATTAATTGATATAAGATGTGGATGTATTGCTAGTAGATGATCTGTCAACATAAAGGACGGAATTAACCGAAATCTAACAACTCAGTAATCTATCTAATATATTGTATTAATGCAAAAGACGTATGCCTATTTTTCGAAACCTGCTGCCTGGCTTAGGGTTTATGGTGAGGACGTTGCGGAGTTTTTGCAGGGTCAGTTTTCCAATGATTTGGGGCAAATGATTGTCGGTTCCTCTGTGTATGGGCTTTGGTTAAACCATAAGGGGAAAGTTTTGGCAGATAGCTCTGTGTTGAAAACCGAAGAGGAGGTTTATCAACTTTTCAGCTATTTTTCAGAGCCTATCATTTTAAAGCAGCGCTTGGAGAAATACATTATTGCGGATGATGTGGAGGTGCTAGACCAGACAGAAGAAATGGCGAGTGTTTCGCTATGGGGAGAGAATGTAGAAAGGGTGTTGAAGGATTTGGCACTCGAGATTCCAGCCGGTGGAAGTTTTTCGAAGTTAGGAGATGGAGTTGTTTTGATGAGTCGGCGCTCTTCACAACTGGGGGTTGATCTTATTGTGGATAAGGAAGCGACTCCTCGGCTGAAGGAGAGGATTAAAGGAATGGAAGAGTCCGGACTTTTGGCTATTGCTGATGAGGGAGCGGCGATGAGAGAGAGAATTGTATCTGGGATTCCGGCAGTTCCTAGGGATGTTGGGGCAGAAGACCTTCCGCAAGAAGGCGGGTTGGGGGAGAATGCTGTTTCATACACCAAAGGTTGTTATTTGGGCCAGGAGGTGATGGCGAGGCTTCGCTCAATGGGGAAGGTGAGACGGACATTGGCTCAGATTCGATCTTCTGAATCGATTGCATCTCCTTGTGATCTATATGTTGGAGATAAGGTTGTTGGTGAGTTGAGGTCTTTGGCTTGGAAAGAACCGAATGGAATAGGATTCGCTATGGTGAGCACACATAAATTAGGTGATGCATGTGAACTTTCCATTGAGGCAGGCGGTCCAACAATCGTGACTTTGATGAAGGAAGGCTGCTAATGGATTGGCGAGTAGAAGATGAGGATGCGTTGATCAAAGCTTTCGAGCATTTGGGGGCAGAGCTTCCACAGGCCAAGATAATGGCTAGTCAGCTTCTGAAAAGAGCGGTGCAAGTTGCTGAGGAGAGAGGGATTTCTAAGGAAGAAGCGTTAGAAGAATTGCTGCAAAAGATCATCACTGCTCGAGACTGAGCGATTTTTTGGTTCAAAAGGGGGCTCATTCTCTTGTTCCTAATTTCGCAGATGCTTTGTGCTATTCCGTCCTAAAAGGTGGAAATTGCCTGGAATGTGTGAAAAAGGGGGACGAGTAACTAAAAAGAAGTTGACGGGAAATGTTTCTCGGTCTCCCGTGACAGCTTCCGGGAGTTTATACCCCCAACAACTTAACCTCGAAGTAATTAAAAAAATATAATGAACAAAGCTGAACTGGTTCTTGCGGTACAGAAAACCCTAGGTAAAGAAACCTCCAAAGCAGCAGCCGAAAGAGCTGTAAATGCTGTCGTTGAAGGCATAAAAAAAGGAGTCAAGAAGGACAAGGAAGTCCAATTGATTGGTTTCGGTACTTTTAAGGTAGCAAAACGTGCAGCCCGTAAGGGTATTAACCCGAGAACGGGTGAAGCGATTAAGATCAAGGCTTCGAAGTCTGTGAAGTTTAAGGCTGGAGCGGGCCTTAAAGCGATGGCTTAATCCTGTCCGATTTTTTACGAAAAAGCTCGCCGCAGGTTTCTGCTGCGAGCTTTTTTATTTTAAGTTGAAGAGAATGAAAGATTTATTGGTTGATCAATTTCGATCTGTTTATGGAAGAGCTCCTGATGTTATAGGACGTGCTCCGGGAAGAATTGAAGTTATTGGAAATCACACTGATTATAATGGTGGAGCTGTGCTTGGGGCTGCTATCAGTCATTCAATTTACATTGGTCTTTCTTTGAGAGAAGATGATGTTTGGCAGTTTCATACGGACAGTTTCCCGGGGAAAGTTGTTTCGTGTGGTCCGGAAATGAAAAAGAAGGAGGGGGATGACGAATGGGTTAATTACCCATTGGGCGTATTGGATGTTTTGATGCGTAGAGGATTGTCCGTGGAGCATGGATTTGATCTTGCGGCTGTGTCGGATCTTCCGATGGGGGCAGGTTTGAGTAGTAGCGCTGCGATGGAACTGGCCTCGGCGATTGGCTTTGGAGAATTGTATGGGATGTCGCTTGAGTTGATTGAATTGGCGAAGGTTGGCCGGGAGGCCGAAAACAATTTTGTGGGAGTCCCGTGCGGAATTCTGGATCAATCAGTATCTGCCTTTGGAAGAAAAGAAACTCTTGTCCATATTGATTGTAGGGAAAATGAGGTTTCGAGAATTGGATTTTTTCCAGGTGTCGGGTTTTGGGTCTTCAATACGAAGAAGAAACATGCATTGGTGGATTCGCTTTATTCTGTCAGGCATGGTGAATGCCAAAGAGCATTGGAGGGTCTTCAAGGTGAGTATCCGGATGTTTCATTTCTAGCAGAGGCGACGGTTGAACAGATTGATGCGGTTGGTTCTCGTTTGTCTGATGAGGAAAAACGAAGGGCGCTACATGTTGTGACTGAGAACTTGCGAGTATATGAGATGTGTCAGGCCATCAAAGAAAACGACATCGAGTCTGCGGGAAAAGTGTTGCTGGCATCACACGAAAGTTCGCGGGACCTTTTTGAAAACACGACAGAAGAGCTGGATTTTTTGGTGGAGAAACTTTCTTCCATTCGAAATGTTTATGGAGCTCGTTTGACGGGTGGTGGATTTGGAGGTGCTGTGATAGCGATGGCAGATGAAGCTTTCACCCCTGCTGCTGCTGAAGTCATTGTGGCTGCCTATGCAGAGAGATTTGATGAAGAGCTGGATGCTTTTCCTGTAACGGTAGGTAATGGTGTGGAGCTTCTTAGAACAAGCTGACGATTTCGTTGAAATACGCATCCACCCATGGGTGTAGGAAGAGGAAGTAGAGCAGACCTCCAGCGGCGAGCATGGGACCAAAGGGTGTGTGATGTCCCAATAGCTGATTGGATTCGGCGGAGGGTCCATCTTCTGATGGAGTTTTCTTTTTCCAAAAGATTCCTTTTACCAGAAGAAAAAGGGCAAACCAAAGTGTGCCAATGATAGCGCCTCCAAAGATGGAAAAGATAGCGCCTTGCCATCCGATGAATGCTCCAATCGCTCCAAGAAATTTAACATCGCCAAAACCCATAGCTTCTTTTTTTAGAACGATTTCTGCCAGCAGCCCAATCCAGAGGACAATGGATGAACCGATCAGGAGGCCAATGATACTTTCGAATCCTGAGTGCATGCTATCGAAGATAAAAAGATCACTCTCATAGCCGTGGAGGGAAGGGACTGCAAAAGAGAGTATGACTCCAACCAGGGCGCCACCGATCGAAAAACGGTCGGGGATGATCATATGATCAAGATCAATAAAAGTGGCGCAGATGAGAATAGAAATGAAGAGCATACCGATCAGAGCGGTGCTGGGCGTAAAAAAACGCCAAGAGAGCGCAAAGAGCACGGCGGTTAGCAATTCGATCGCAGGGTAGCGGATGCTAAAGGGTTTTTTACAACAGGCACTTCTGCCTCGCAAAATTAGCCAGGTAAAGATTGGGATGTTATGGTACCAGGGGATGGCTTGTCCGCAGCTGCAATGCGAACCAGGAGTAACGACTGATTTTTCTGCTGGTATCCGGTAGATACATACGTTCAAAAAGCTTCCAACGATAGCGCCAAAGCCGAATGCGATGAGCTGGAAAAACAGTGGGAATTCGCTGTTGAGGGAGATGATGTCGTTGAGCATTTTAATGAAGATTGAGTGCCGTTAGCGCGGCTTTGCGCATTGTATGGACGGGGACGTCTTTTTGGCTCCAGATTTGCAGGCTTCGAACGCCTTGATGAACCAACATGGAAAGTCCATTTGCGGTAGCGAATCCTTTAGCAGAGGCAGAACGAAGTAACTGGGTTTGAGCGGGGTTGTAGATCATGTCGTAAACCTTTGGCGTGCTTTTCAGTTTTTCGAGATTGATCGGCATAGGGTCGGTTTCCTTGAGGCCTGCGGATGTGGCATTGATAAGAATGGTCTCTTGAGGCAGGCTATCCGGAGGTGTTGCTGGGTCGAAGGTAGCGATAGAAACAGAGGGGTAGAGTGCTTTTACTTCATTTGCCAGTGCGTCAGCTTTTGTTTTGGTTCGATTGCCGATCCAAAGAGATGCGCAGTTTCTTTGGGCGCTTTCGATCGCAGCTCCGCGAGCAGCTCCACCGGCTCCAAGAAGGATGACATGTGCCTCTTTGAGAGTGGTTTGTAGGTCCTCTCGGAGGCCGTGTTCGAGGCCGTACCCATCGGTGTTAAATCCATGATACCCTTCAGGGCCCCAGGACAATGTATTGATGGCCCCGATCGGCTGTGCGGTGGCATCGATATGATCGATCTCCTGAAATGCGATAATTTTGTGAGGCAGAGTTAGGTTGATACCGCGGAATTTGTTTTGATGGAGGACTTTGATGGCTTCAGGAAGATCATCGGGAGGTACCTCGAAACGGAAGTATTGCCAGTTTGAGAACTCAGGATGAGTCTTTGCCATTTCTGCCAGAGCGGCATTGTGCATTGATGGGCTGATGGAGTGATGAATGGGATATCCTAAAACTGCCAGGGGTGTTCCTGCGAAGGTCCAGTTCTTGAGGTGATCGAGAGTTAAGGGGGTATCTGTCGTCATTAAGAATTAGGATGTTGAGATATTCCCTAGTCGATGTTTCGCTTGTAAGTTGCGTCAAATTCTTCAGCAAATTGTGTGAAGAGCGTAGCTTTTGTCGTATCTCCAATTTGAGAAAAGGTTCCCGAGATGCGTTGGCAGAGTGTGCGGAGAACTTCTCTGATGGGCATTGGTGTGAGATTTCCCAGGTCGGGCGTTTTATTTTGTGAGCGAATCATCTCGGTGGCTTCTTCTGAACTGATGAAGGTCCCTGATGTAGATGGGTTGATGAAAAAAGGTGTATCTCCCGAAAAACATCCGACGAGAGAGTGATTTGGAACGTCGACTGGTTCAACCCTCAGATTGCAGCGTTCCGCGATCAACGCATAAAGAATAGAGAGATTGAACGGTGAGGACTTTTTGGACTTCAAGATGAGAGGGCAGAAGAGAGTCTTGGGGTTGGCAGAAATTCCATAGTCAATGGTGAATTCATTTTCAAAAAAGATAACCCGGTTGAGGATACGGCATTTTTCTCGAGAGGTCATTGGCTCTGTTATCAGTTCTCGGCAGCGTTGGGCAATTCGGTTCAAGCCCGTAACCCAATCATTGATTTTGAGAGAGGGATAAGCCGTTCGGCTCATTAAGAAGATGCCAGTCTCGAGTTCGTATTTGAGAGAGCAGATAAATCCGAAGAATTCCGAAACTGGATTTGAGAAGGCTAAGTCTGAAAGAAGGGCTTCGGCGTGATGGTTGATCGAGGTATCTGACGAGTTAGCCAATTCTCTGAGCCAGATGATAGCTTCAGTTCCGCAGTCCTGCAGGTGTTTGACCATGGCTTCTCTGACTTTTGGAGAAGGGTCATCGATGAGTTGACAGAACGCTTGCTTCTGAGAACTGGAGAGTTTTACGGTCGCCACGGATTATTGATTAAAGGGGTGATCGAGCCTCCAGCAACCTGTAAATGATAGGAGTTTTGATTTATCAGTGTCTAGGGCCAAAAAGAGCTGTCCCAATTCTGACTTGGGTACTGCCTGCCTGAATGGCCGATTGCATATCTCCAGACATACCCATGGATAAAACTGGAAGCGAGACAGAGAAACTTTCCTCTAGCCGATCTCTGGATTCACGCAGGGTGTTGAAGGTGTATTTTGCTATTTCAGGATCTTGGGAGAGTGGAGCGATGGTCATTAGTCCCTCTACTTTGAGATTCTTTTTCGAAAGAGCTTCTTCCAGAATGAGAGGAGCTTCAGAAATTTCGGCACCATACTTCGCTGGATCATTACCCGCGTTGAATTGGAGAAGGATGGGGAGCTGGCGAGTTGCTTCTTCGGCACAGCGGTCGAGGTGACGAATGAGCTTTATGCTGTCGATGCTTTGGATTCGATCAAAATGAAGAGCGGCTGTTTTTGCCTTATTGGTCTGGAGATGGCCGATGAGCTCCCATTTCACCTGTCCCGAGAATTGTTCCTTTTTTGAAAGGGCCTCTTGCACTCGATTTTCGCCAACAGAAGCAAGTCCATAACGTTGGACATACTCGGGAGCGGTAACTGGATGGTTTTTTGTAACAGGTAGAAGCTCGACTTCTGATGGCTCACGGCCGCATGCCAAACAGTAGGCTTCGATTTCCTTCCGAACCAGGTCCACTCGTTCGGCAAATTCCTCGTAGGTTAATTCCATTAATAAGGCTACTTTTTGTTTGATGATTAATAAGTTTTGGTTATATTTTGGGGAAGATAATGAAATCTCATGCAAATTGGTAACTTCAAAATATTTGCGGATTTAGTTGAAACCAAAAGCTTTTCTCGTGCGGCAAAGCTGAATGGAATAACTCAATCGGCTGTCAGTCAACAAGCTCGTTCAATGGAGCGGCACTTTAAAACGCTACTAATTGATCGAAGTCAGAAGCAATTTCAGCTGACCAGGGAAGGGAACCGAGTCTACGAATCGGCCAAAGAGATGCTGCATGCTTATTAAAAGTTGATGAGTGAATTGCAGGAAATGAAGAAGGTCATTAGTGGGACGATTCGGATTTCGACCATCTACAGTATCGGCTTACATGAATTGCCCCCCTATATTAAGCAGTTCTTGAGTGATTATCCCTCTGTGAATGTCCGGGTTGAATATCGAAGATCTAATCTTGTTTACGAAGACATCATTCATAATGCGGTGGATTTTGGTCTGGTTGCGTTTCCGGTAAAAATGCGGCAGATTGAGATCATTCCATTCAGGGATGATAATCTGGTGTTGGTATGCCATCCAAACCATCCTCTCGCTGGAAAGAAGATTGTAGAAGTGGAATCATTGATAGACTATAAGTTTATTGGATTTGATCCGGATATACCGACGCGGAAGGCCGTTGATTCGATCTTCCGTGACTATAAATTCGAGATCGAGACGGTGATGGAATTTGACAATATTGAGACGGTTAAGCGAGCTGTCGAAATTGATGCCGGTATTGCAATTGTACCGCAGGCAACTGTTGATCAGGAGGTCCGCCAGGGAACTCTCGTTTCGATTCCTTTCAAGGATGAGAGATTCACTCGGCCTTTGGCGATTTTGCATCGGAAGGGTAGAGTCCTAACCCCTGCTATGAAAAAGTTCATCGATACTCTTTCGGGTAAGAAGAAATCATAGTTTTCTGAATCAGTGCATGAGGGGAAGATTGATTGGCTGAATTAGCTCTTGTTAAATAAAAGCGCCTCACGCTTGAACCTTGGGGGCTTTTGTTCATTTTGTGGTAGACTCTATGCCGATTCTGATTGCGACCTTATACTTCATTTCACTGCTTGGGCTCATTTTTTTTGGCGTTCATCGCCTGAAGATTAGTTTGGGGTATTTGAGATGGAAGAGGAAAGGCGATGTTTTGCCTCGACGGTCTGATGGGCTGAGGGGGGCATCCTTGTGTATACAGTGTCCAATTTACAATGAACCTGCGATGGCCATAGGATTGTTGGAGGCCGTAACGGCAGTTGAATGGGACGAAGGTTGCTTGGAGATACAATTACTTGATGATTCAACAGACGAAACCAGCTCGATTGTGGAAGGATGGTTGAGGGCTCATCCTGAGCAAGCGCTCAATTGTCATCATATTCGGCGTCAAAATAGAACCGGCTACAAAGCGGGGGCTCTGGCGGAAGGGACTAAGGGCTCGAAGGCTAATTTTTTTGCAATTTTTGATGTGGATTTCCGACCTTCCAAGGATTTCCTTCGTAAAATGATGCCGTTATTTGTCGATGATGACATTGGGATGGTGCAAGCACGGTGGGGCTTTGAAAATCGGAAGAGCAGTTTTTTAACCAGAGTCCAGTCGATCCTTTTGGATGCTCATTTTGTGGTGGAGCAAACGGCTCGTTTCGCTGATGGTCTTTTTTTCAATTTCAATGGTACAGCTGGAATCTGGAGGAGGCAGGCTTTGGAGGATGCGGGTGGATGGACATCAGATACGGTGACTGAGGATCTAGACTTAAGCTACCGGGCCCAGATGAGAGGATGGCGTTTTGTGTATGATCCAGATGTGGTTGCGCTTTCGGAACTGCCAGAGAGTCTAGTGGCCTTTAAATCTCAGCAACGGCGATGGACGAAGGGTGGTATCCAGGTGATGCGAAAACTGCTTCCTCGGATTCTGCGTAGTAATCTGCCGGGAAAGATAAAGAGAGAAGCTTCCTTTCATTTGACTGTGGGATTTGTCCATTTCTTTTTGGTTTTGTTTTCCATAACATTGGTCCCATATCTGTCCTATTTTGGGGTGGTTCCGCAGGGAGCTTTTGCGGTGACCCATCCGTTGGTAATTCTTTTAGCGGGAGCTTCAACGGTGACGTTTTATGTGATGGGCCAGTTCTTTAGAAGTGGTCGATGGCACGATATTGTGCTGTGGCTCCTGGCGGCTCCTCTTGTTCTCTCTTTTGGATTGGCTATGAGCCTGACTTGCTTTGGAGCAGCAATTGAAGGATTGTTTTCCTCAGGTGGTGAATTTGTGAGAACGCCGAAGGGAAAGAGTAAGAACAACTTGCGTGGCCTTTTAAAGGTTGGATCGACAAGACCTTTATTGGTGATGCTGGCCATTTTTGAAAGCATCCTTGGCTTTGTCTTGATGGGAGCAGCGTATCACTATGCAAGCATCGGTCTTTATGCGGTCGCGTTAATGCTAACGATTAAAGGCTTAGGGTTTTGGGCATTGGTCTTTTATTTCCTTTCAGACGCGGGGGCGATGATGTTTTTTGGCTCATCGGTTCGTCCGAGGAAGCTGGCCTAGGGCATTCTTGGTTCTTAAAAAACCCTGCGAGTTTCATCAATTCGTCGGCGATCTGACGATCTGCAGAGGCTCGGGGCATTTTATTCTGACCACCCCATTTGTTATGCTTTTTCATCCAGCTCTTGAATACACCTGGCATCACTAGTCGAACGAGTGGAGAACCGAGTGTATTTTGCGTTCGTTTCGCTTCGTAGATAGGATTTGTTTTGCTCAAGTGTGCATCGAGTGCTTTCTCGATCTCTTCGGAGATAGGAGTTATTTTAGAAGGCGGCTTTAACTCGACCCACCATTCGTGCCGTCCGGCGACTCGGAGTGAGTTTTCGTTTTTAAAGATTGGAGCGAGGTGAAATTCTGTGAGAGTCCAGTTGCGTATGTTACATACCGTTGTAATGGCTCCAGTGATGTCTTTCGTAGTGAGACCTTCCTGAAAGGCATTTGCCATGGAGTCGGCTCTGTCTATGTGGATGAGACGTGGTGGAGTTGTGGACTGGAAGCGCACAACATCACCAAGGAAGTAGCGGCACAGACCTGCTGGTGTGGTGACAATCAATGCATAGTCGATGCCTATCGTTACCTCCGAAAGTGGAACCGCATAAGGTGAGCAAGAGGCAAGATTGGTTTTATCCATTCTGGTGACGGGCAAAAATTCATAAAAAATTCCTGTATTGCACATTAGTCTGAGTCCATCTGACCTTAGATGATCTTGAGCTGCAATAAATCCTTCTGTGGTCGGATATGTTTCGTGAAAATGGATGGTCTTACCTGCTTTTGTGGAAAGTTCGTTTAGGTAAGGAGATATAGGAATGCCATGGTGGCAGATGCATTCGAGATTCGGCCACAGAGATGAGATGTCTTCGATCGAAGAGGCATTGGTCGCGAGCTGTTTATCAATCATTTCAATAAATGATCCAATCCAGTTTGGCATGCCGTTTATAAGGGAAAGATCTTTTCTCACTACGTGGCTTACGATGGCTTCAAGCTTTTGATCCCAGTCAGTGATTTGGGCGATGGAGAGGTCCGGTTCATGTAGGTTTTCATTCATCCAGTGGGGAAGAACGAGTTCTGTGATGGCACAAAGATCTCCTGTGAAAGCTGTCTTGTTATAGGGGGCTACTGGGTTGATTCCTCCCAGATGTAGATGAAGCCCTTTAAAAATGCCCGCATGTCCGGTTCTTGCTGTGTAGTAAAGTAGCGATTGTAGCTCAGCGGATTGAAAATGCAGCAGCATTTCTTCCGTCACAGGGATCCTCTTTGGCTTGTTATTGGAAGTTCCTGAAGTAACCCCAAAAAAGCGACAGGTACCGGGCCATAGTTCATCTGGTGAGCCTTCCATCATCTTTTGAACGTAAGGCTCTATCTGTTCGTAAGAGGCTAAAGGGATATTTTCTTGAAAGGAAGGGTAATCAATTTTGGCGGTTATTTCGTGAGTTCGCCCATAATTGGTTTTGGCCAATTGGGGGATCAATTCTGCAAAAGTGTTGTGCTGATCCTGTATCTCCGTCCCCTGTTTCTTTAGCCTACGGTGTTCTTTGGCCGTCATCAGGCTTGTACGGAGTGCCATGAGGCTTTTCTTTGAATCTAGCATTAGGTCAAAATTGGCTCTGGAGAATGGATCTGTTTACCAGTGATTGGCATTGGGGAAGATGAAACAAGATGTTATCCAGGTAATTTCGTCATTATAGGAGGCTTTCTTGAGCTAATTTAACGAGATAGAAGGCAGAGCTCTTTAGGGATGTAGTGCTGGTTAGTGAGGGCTCTCGATTTCAATTGAGGGACAATCTTTCTCGAAAGCGGAGATGCATTCTTATTAAAAATGAGTCATAATGACCCGTTGAGATAAATGTAAAATACTTAACTACATTGTTAACAATAGTTTAAGTATTTAACGGGATGTGGCATGAACTGTGCAATAATGAACCAAATACTAAAAATTGATTAAAGGAGAAATAAAAATGAAACTAATAAGATACCAATATCCAAATAGTCGTTCTATAGGTAACTTTGAAAACTGGTTTGACCAGATATTATCGGATGTTCCCAGGAAATCGGGGTTGTCAGATTTATTCAGGGAAAAATCTTTAGATAGGAGGGTAGCTGTAGATCTTTTTGATGACGAAAAGAGTTATTACGTTAAGGCCGAACTGCCAGGCCTCGAAAAGAAAGATGTTAACGTTGAGCTAGAGAATCTGGTTTTGACGATCAGTGCGGAACGCCTTCAGAAACAGGGTGAGGAAGAGCAGAATATCAACCTTAGCCGTTCCATAGATCTACCGGAGGACATTAATGTAGATAAGGTAAAGGCAACTATGGAAAGTGGAGTTTTGACGATCTCGGTTCCCAAAACAGAAGCAGCGAAACCAAAGGCAATAACTATAAACTAAGAATATTAAGAAGGAAAAATTATAAAATGACTACAGAAGCAATTGTACCAAAAAAGGAATCGTGTGTAACGGTTCCAGAAGAAGTGTCTCGTTTTTCGAGCCCTTACTATGAAGTCGCTCAGGATGAAGCTGGATTTGATGTGAAAGTTCATTTACCGGGTGTGGCTAAAGATGCCGCAAAGATTTATCTTCAGGATGGGCTACTGACGATTGAAGGTGTTCGATCACGAAAAGAGTCAAGCCAATGGCGTTTGCTGCGTGGCGAGAGTTCTACTGATGATTTTCGTCTTCGGCTCCGTTTGAACGTTGACGTAGATGAAGAGGGGATCACAGCAGAATCAAAAAATGGTGTATTGAATATTCGATTGCCAATCGCTGAGACTGTAAAGCCGCGTAACATCAAGATAGAATAATGGATCGTTAATGTATGTTGAGAAGCCGGGCCGGTTTGGACAGTATTCAACCCGGTCCGGGATATTCCAGAGGAGAATGAGTTATGCAGATTGATTTTAATAGATTTACAGAGATGTCGGCTCGCGCCGTCCAGGAGGCGCAATCAGAGGCGCTGAAAAGAGGGCATCAACAGATAGATGTATGGCATCTCCTTTATGCATTGATTTCGCAGAAAGAGGGTATTGTGTCGCCTGTTTTGGAAAAAATCCCGACTCAGCCCAGTGCAATGGAATTGGCTGCCGCAAGGGAACTTGAAAGATTACCTTCTGTTTCGGGCGGGAGCGGGAGGAGTCAGCTTTATGCGGCCCAGGCGATACAGGATGTGATCGCGAAGGCAGAAGAATTTGCCAAGCAATTGAATGATGAATACATCAGCGTAGAGCATCTTTTCCTCGGATTGATCCGATTTGAAGAAAATGTTGATCTGGCAAAGTATTTTAAGAGTTTTGAGCTTACGGAAGAGAAGTTTCTGGTTGCTCTACGTAAGGTGAGAGGAAATCAGAGAGTGACCTCACCCAATCCAGAGGCTACTTTTCAGTCCCTGGAGAAATATGGAATTGATCTCGTGGATCAGGCGAGAAAGGGGAAGTTGGATCCGGTCATTGGCAGAGATTCAGAGATTCGTCGAACAATCCGAATTTTGTCACGAAAGACAAAAAATAATCCAGTTTTGATCGGTGATCCTGGTGTTGGTAAAACGGCTATAGTCGAGGGATTGGCTCAGAGGATTCTGAGGGGAGACGTACCAGAAGGTTTAAAAGAAAAAACCGTTTTTTCTTTGGACATGGGCTCTCTACTTGCAGGAGCGAAGTTTCGAGGGGAATTCGAGGAACGCCTAAAAGCTGTTTTGCAGGAGGTTAAGAGCAGCGATGGCCAGATTATTCTTTTTATTGATGAATTGCATACAATAGTCGGTGCTGGGAAAGCAGAGGGGGCCGTTGATGCTGGAAATATGCTCAAGCCAATGTTGGCTAGAGGAGAATTGAGATGCATTGGGGCAACTACCCGGGATGAATATCGCAAATACATCGAAAAGGATGCTGCACTGGAGCGAAGATTTCAACCAGTTGTGGTAGACGAATCTTCTGTGGAAGATACTATCTCAATCTTGCGCGGTTTGAGGGAGCGATACGAGGTCTATCATGGTGTTCACATTCAAGATAATGCCCTGGTGAATGCAGCAGTCTTATCACATCGTTATATTTCCGATCGTTTCCTTCCTGATAAGGCGATTGATTTGGTCGATGAAGCGTGTGCGACCATTCGAACTGAGATGGATAGCATGCCTCAGGAATTGGATGAGATGAATCGTAGGCTCATGCAATTGGAGATAGAGGAAGCTGCCCTTAAGAAGGAAAAGGATGACGCAAGTAAGAGACGCCTGAGTGAATTGTCCAAAGAACTGGTTGATCTGAAGGCCAAGGTGGATGTTATGCGCCACCAATGGGAAAAAGAAAAATCGGCCATTGGTGATCTGCAACGAGCCCGTGAGGAGATTGAAAGTACGCGACAAGAAATTGAGCGTGCTGAGCGAGAATATGATTTAAACAGAGTCGCCGAATTACGCCATGGGCGACTGCCTAGTCTACAAGCGGAGCTTAAGGAGATGGAAGATTCTTCAAACAATGAGGAGTCTTTACTGAAGGAAGAAGTGTCCGCAGAAGAAATTGCCGGGATTGTTTCGAAATGGACAGGTGTGCCGGTGACTCGGTTGATTGAAGGAGAGAAAGAAAAGCTACTCCGTTTGGAGGATGTCTTGCATGAACGGATTGTAGGCCAGGATGAAGCAGTTTCACTCGTATCAGAAGCTATCTTACGTGCGAGGGCTGGGATAAAGGATCCACGGCGGCCTATCGGTTCCTTTTTATTTCTGGGGCCTACAGGAGTCGGGAAAACCGAATTGGCCAAAGCTTTGGCAGGATCGTTATTTGATACAGAGCACAATATTGTTCGGATTGATATGTCCGAGTATATGGAAAAACATTCTGTTGCTCGTTTGATCGGTGCTCCTCCCGGATATGTTGGGTTTGAAGAGGGAGGGCAATTGTCCGAGGCAGTTAGAAGAAAGCCCTATTCTGTTATTCTCTTTGATGAGATCGAAAAAGCCCATCCAGATGTCTTTAATGTTTTGTTACAGGTTCTGGATGATGGACGCATCACAGATTCTCAAGGACATGTGGTGGATTTTAAAAATACGGTCATCATTATGACGTCCAATATTGGCAGTCGTTATTTGCAGGAGGGTGTTACGGGGGACTCGATTCCTGAATCGGTAAGAGAATCTGTGATGACAGAGCTTCGCCAGGGTTTCCGTCCAGAGTTTCTCAATCGGATTGATGATACGGTCTTATTCAAGCCGCTGACCTTGGAAGAAATTTCAAGGATCGTGAAATTGCTGCTGATTGATCTGAACAGGCGTTTGTCGGACCGACGTGTGAGAATTGAAGTAGATGAAGAGGCTCGTGAATGGCTTGCCGAAAGAGGTTATGACCCTGTGTATGGCGCGCGTCCGTTAAAGCGTTTCTTGCAGAAGGAGATTGAGAACCGTTTAGCGAGGGCTCTTATCAGTGGAGATATTGAAACGGATTCTGTTGCCCGGTTTGGTCTAGAAAAGGGCACTCTAGTCATGACTTTGGAAGCTTCTTAGGAAACCTATAGTCCGAGTGCTTTCTTTGCCTCAGGGGTTTTTTCTAAAGCAGCTTTGAACTCATCGAGGCTGAAATCTTTGACCACAAAATTTCCGTATTCAAAAGTGGGAGTTAATTGTTGCCCACTTATTTCGACCATGCGTTGAAAAGCTGCAGGGTCTTTCTCCACATCCCTTATGTTAAGGGAAAGTCCTTTTTCGGCAAAGAAAGCCCTGGCGGCTTTGCACCAGGGGCAATGCTCTTTTATATATAAATTTGGGGTTTGTGTCATCAGAAATTATTTCCCCCAAAACTGCTCCATCAGTCCTTTCATATATCCGATAGCGAATATATGTCCCTGCATACTATAGCCATCAGCTTTGACATTCTCAGTTGCGAGGAGTGGCACATGGTCAGACCGAATTAATCCAGTGTAGCCGATTTCTTGATAAGCTCTGAAGACTTCGATCATATCTGTAGGACCGTTGTCAGGAAAGGTCTCATGAAAGTTGTTTAAAGGGCCGGCGGTATCACGGAAATGGACAAAGTTAATGCGATTGGAAAAATGGCGTGCTAAGTCGGGAATGGAGGCTCCCATTTCGGCAAAACATCCTTGGCAAAAAGTGATACCATTTGAAGGACTGGAGGAAAGTGAGAGCAAGCGATCAAAATTTTCGACACTGCTCATGATTCGAGCTAAGCCAGACATGGGTGACATCGGTGGGTCATCGGGATGCATGGCGAGCAGGACCTCTGCTTCTTCAGCAGCTGGGATGACTTGCTTTAGGAAGTATTCCAAATTACCCCACATTTGTTCTTCGGTAGTCGATGGTTCATTGTGTGGGATTGATTTTGGGTCGAAGTCGGAGAGATTAAATCCGCTGGTTTTTGCTCCACCTCTCTCGAGAACGTCATAACTGGTTCTTACCACCATTGCATCTGTCATAACCTGAGGCATGAAGTTGTAGCAAAGGACATGAATCCCAAGTTTCCCCATGTGTTGAAGTGAGCGCTTATAGTTTTCGATCTGTTGATCCCGACCTTCTTTCCCCAGAACGATTTTATCGATGGGAGGGCCACCCTCAATAGCAGACAGTTTTTGATCGAATCGCTCTACTTTACTTTGAATGGCTTGTAGTTGATCGAGTTCACTTGGCATGCCAGCCATATCGTAAAAGACGATATCGTCGACTCCGATTTGTTTAATCATCTGGAGGTTTGACTGATCAAATGGATTGGGAATTGCAGAAATTCTCATACAAAAAAGGGGAGTTCAGGGTGCTTCTCAATCATGGGTCCAACCGCGATCAGCTGTAATGCATTGTCCGGTGATGTCGGAGCTTTCTGTTGAGGCAAAAAATGCAAAGACAGGTTCAACGGTCTCGGGAGTCAAACGGCCCGGAATGGATTGACGTTGATTCATTTCTTCTAAGAGGGCTTTTTCATCGGGGAAAAGACGCTTTTCTCCTTCTGTTTGGACAGATCCAAGGTGAATACAGTTGGAGCGGATTCCATGTTTCCCTAGGTCTCTTGCAAATCCTCTGGTCATGCCCACTAATCCTCCTTTGCTGCTATTGTAGTGGGCGAGGGCAGCCCCCCCCATTCGCAAACAGATGCTACCTACGTTGATGATGTTTCCGTTTTGTTGCTTAATAAAATGAGGGATGACTGCCTCGGAACAGCGGAAAGCGCCATCGAGATTGATTTCATGGATACGACGCCATTCGGAGTAGGTCAGTTTTTCGGCGGAAGTACGTGGATAGATGCCCGCATTGTTGATTAAAACATCTACTCGGCCAAAGCTTCCGACTGTTTTTTTGACAGCCGCTTCGATCTGATCTCCGTTGGTAACATCCATTTGTAGTTTGAGAATGTCTGGGCTAGAGGTGCTGGCAGTGGATGCATTGAGGAAACCGGCTGCAATGTTTGCCCCTCGTTTATGAAGTCCGAGGGCTAGCTGTTTGCCCATTCCTTCATCGCATCCAGTTATGAGGCAGGTTAAATTCTCGAGACTTATTCCCATATCTTTATAGGGTTAGTTGGTTTTTCAGTTATGGGAAAGAGATTTCTATTTTCTCCAGTGTATGGCAGCTTGGCGAACTTGAGCGATGTTGAACCAGGACCGTCGAAATGGAGTCCACGATCTACGCTTTCACCGTAGCCGGCCTGCCAACCTTTGAAGCTTTTCACCTGAATAGCTATGGCTTGGGCGGGATCTAGCCCATGGCATTCGTAAAAGGCTGGATCGGCAACTAAACAGGGCTTGTTCGTGACAACGAGTCTGATGTTTCCAGACGAAAGAACGGCAGAATCTCCAAGGTCAAAGGTCATTCCTTTATACCCGTGTCCTTTGGTTCTGAAGATGGCTTTCCCGGTTTTTAGGATATCGGCTTCCCAATCACAGGAGGGTTGTCCTGTCTTGAATTGTCTGGCTCCTGATTGGGCCCTGGAGACAGTATCCGGATCAACTGTCCACAGATAGACAAGGCCGGGAAGCTTGTCTCTAACGGGGAGTAGCTGACGCAGTGCTTCACTGCTTGTTCCAGTTGCTCCTCCGGTTGTGGCATCAGCTGTGTCGACGAGAAACCAGGGTTTGGGTGAAGAGGGTTTGAGGAGTTGATTGACCAATGTCTCCCAAGAGATGAGGGGTATTTCCCACTGGTTTCGTTGTGCGTACCAGGAGTCTGCAAGATCTAGGATCTGTTTTTGTACGTTGGTATTTGCTTCAGCTGTGATGACGATTGAGCTACCAAGTTCGGGAAGATCGAGCCAGGGCTGGACGGGGAAGAGGGATATATCCGTTATACTGGGAAGGGTTTCAATTTGGCGGGCTTTGTCTAAAACTTTGCGAAATCTTCCGGTGTTGTGATCGGTGTCGGTGGGAGGAATCAGTGCTGAGATTTTTGCAACGGTTATAGTGAACTTTTTAGTTGAAAGGGCCAACTCTGCTGTACGAACTCCTGTGTCTACAAAATCGATGTGAGGCATGGTCCGATAAGCAGTCAGTGCGTCAATGTGCTGAATCATTTTTCGGGTAACATTTGCATGAAGATCCAGTGAAAGAACTAGCTTGCCCGAAAAATTGAGTTCATTTCTTACCGCTTCAATGACTGCTCCTTCGACATCATCTTCGCCTTCTGCGCAAGCGGCGCCATGTAAGTGAAGTATGATGATGTCTGCAGGAAGAGCGGCCTTTAGACATCTGAGCAGTCGTTCTCGCAAGTATTGATAACAATCGGAAGTCAGTTGGCCAGAAGGTGAATTGCAGATGGCAACAAAAACAGGATGAAGTTCTGCTTCTGCTTTATCCAATACTGCCAAGGAACCACTCATTTGCGATTCTGAGGAAGAGGTCCATTCCCTAATACTGTCTTCACTTTCGAGGAGGATGCCTCCATCACGAAAATCAGAGATATCTGCTCTCCCGGATGAAAAGGAATTTCCTTCGAAAATGAACTGAGCAAGGACGATTTTCATGGTCGTGAAGTGATCCTTTTCCAATTTCAGAGGAAAGTAGAGGCGATAATTGGTGGATAAAGAGGGGGAGAGGCCCCAATCCTCTATTGGATCTGGAGTGGTGCCCGAGGAGGGACTCGAACCCTCACGACCTTACGGTCAGCGGATTTTAAGTCCGCTGCGTCTACCATTCCGCCACCCGGGCTGAGATAATGAAAATTGGAGAATGCAGAAAATAGAGTGTCCGACAAGTCCACAACTGCGAATGTTTTCATCCGGTTTGGTAATAACCTCTAACTTGATTTATCGAAGTATCCGTTTAGTCTATGCTTTCAATAGATAGCAGACTCTCATGCTTGAGCTCCCAAAATCACCCGTTAAGAAGTTCTCAGATGTAGGCATGAGCCTCTCTGAGGCTGATGAATCAGTTGTTCGGGATGTCATTGTTGCTTATCGTGCTAAATTGATTTGGATGTTAAAAATTCCGGAATGGAGTCACTTTTTCGAGGAGGGGATAAAAGAGCTTAATTTGCCAAGTGGCAGGAGAGGGATAAGTGCGGCGGCAGCCCTAGATTCATTATTGATTGAGCAGAGATTTGATTTGTTGCTTTGGGTATTGCAGCATGCAAATGGTCGTTTATCGAGCCGCACCGG